>NZ_BAFQ01000284.1 GCF_000308375.1 Nocardia aobensis NBRC 100429
AGGAAGTTGGCCGGTTGCGCGACTTCGGTACGGGTGACCCGGGATTCGTCCTCCGGCTTGCGCAGTTCCTCGACGATCGACCAGCCCGCCAGGGCCTGGAACTCGGCATCGATCTGGGCCGCGGTGTCGGCGAACACCCCACCGGCCGCGAGCAGTTCCCGCCCCATCCGCCAGTGCTGGGGGCCCATTCCGGAGAACACGAACACCGGTTCGGGCGCACGCGAGACGATGGTGCGGGAGGCATCGCGCCCCTCGCCCGCCGCGTAGCCGCGCAGCTCCCGCACCAACTCCTCGGTGGAGTCACCGATCAGCACGCCGGTGCGGAACGCGTGGTGCGCCATCCGCGTCCAGGCCGCCTCGGCGAGATGATCGGGGTCGGCGCCCTCGGTGATCAGATCGGCGAATCGCCCGGCCAGCGCGCGGGCCGCGGCGGTGCTGCGCGCCGAGATGGGCAGGATGCCGAGATGCCGGTGCGGTCCGGCGGACGCCGGTGCGGGACCGACGTACTCCTGCAGAATCGCGTGCGCGTTGGTTCCGCCGTAGCCGAAACCGTTGACCGCCACCGACATCGGGCCGGCGTCGGCGGGCAGCGGTTGCGCCTCGGTCTGCACGTGCAGGCCCAGTTCCTCGAAGGGGATGTCGGGATTCTGCTTGTCCAGCCAGCCCTGCGGGGGCAGGGTGCGGTGTTTGATGGCGAGCGCGGCCTTGATCACACTGGCGACTCCGGCGGCGGCCTCGGTGTGGCCGATCGTCGCCTTCACCGACCCGACGCCGACCGATTCGGTGCGCCCGGTGGGGGCACCGAAAACCTTCCCGAGCGCGCGCAATTCGACCGGGTCGCCGACGAGGGTTCCGGTTCCGTGTGCCTCCAGGTAGGTGATCGACTGCGGCGGCAGGCCCGAACGTTCGCAGACGGTGCGGGCCAGCGCCTCCTGGGAATCGACATTCGGCACTGTGATGGCGGTGGTGCGCCCGTCCTGATTCGAGCCGGTGGCCTTGACCACCGCGTAGATGCGGTCGCCGTCACGCACGGCGTCGTCGAGCTTCTTCAGCACCACCATGCCGGCGCCCTCGCCGCGGCCGTATCCGTCGGCGGAGGCGTCGAAGGATTTGCAGCGGCCGTCGGCGGCGAGGAAACCGCCCTTGCACATCAGCACGAAGGTTTCCGGCTGCAGCATCACGTTCACGCCGCCGGCCAGGGCCACCCGGCAGTCGTCGTTGTCCAGGGCCTGGCAGGCCAGATGGAACGCGACCAGCGACGACGAACACGCGGTGTCCACGGTGAGCGCGGGCCCGACCAGATTGAGCGCGTACGCGATTCGATTCGACAGCATCGTGTAGGACGCGCTCGCCGGGGTGTGCATATCGGTGTGGAACAGCGCCGGCCCGACCACGCCGATCACGGACTGGTCGACGACGAATCCGCCGACGTACACACCGACCGAGGAACCGGCCGCGCGCCCGGCCATCCCGGCGTCGTCGAGCGCCTCCCACGTCACCTCCAGCATGAGGCGTTGCTGCGGGTCGAGCACCGTCGCCTCGCGCGGGGAGATCCCGAAGAAGTCGGGGTCGAACTGCCACGGGTCGGCGGTCATGAAGGCGCCGCGTTTGGTGTAGCTGCGGCCCGGGGTGCGGGGCTCGGGGTCGTAGTACCTGCGGTAGTCCCATCGATCCGCCGGCATCTCGACCACGCCGTCGCGCTTGTCGACCACGAAGTCCCAGAATGTCTCGGGCGAGTCGATTCCGCCCGCGAATCGACAGCCGATACCCACAATTGCAATATCCGACACGAATATCCTCCGGTCTCGCGTTCAGAGGCCACCGGCTGCTCTCGGCGACTCACTCGTCTCTCTGCGGTCCTGGGCATGTGACCGATGGCGCCCACGCTATTGACCGTGATCGGAGATGGAAGAGATTCACCCCACTTTTGGACCCTCCAACCAACCGCGCGCGACGGTTTTGTGAACCCGCCCAGCCGCCGCGGCGATATGTTCCACGCCGACCGATCGGTCTCTGAAATCGTTAGGACGCAACGATATTCGATACAGTCCACGGTGCTGCCGCCTGGTGCGGCGCCTGGCTTTGCTCACCGCTCACAAGACTGTCGCGCCGCGATTATGATTTGTCGGAAAATTGCTGTGCGCCGACCGAATTCGCGCGTAAAGCATCCTATCTTTCCCCGAACGCTCATTTTCTCGAGGCAGCTGCCTGCCGTCCCTACGACAACGCGGCGGTTAATTTCCGGAAATTCCGCCGAAACCGCAGGCCCGGTCTCGCGACGAGCGTCGCGAAACGACAGCCGAACCGATCCGCGCAAACAGTTGGGAGCCGGCATTTGTCCGCCGAATCGAATCACTGGGCCGATCTCGTGCTGCGCCGGCGGTTCACGGTGATCGGTGTGCTGGTGGCCGGACTGCTCGCCCTCGGCTGGTACGGGCTCGGCCTCGGCGAACATCTGAGCTCCAGCGGCTGGGACGATCCGTCCTCGGAATCGGTGCGAGCCGCGCACGTGCACGAGGAGGTCTTCGGACGCGACCACAGTGCCGATGTGGTCGTGCTCTATCACGCCCCGCCCGGCACGACGATCGACGATCCGGCGTTCGCCGCGCCGATCGTGGCGAGCCTGGACAGTCTGCCGAAGCGGTTCCCGCAGCAGATCGATCGGGTGAACGCCGCATATTGGCCCACCGCAACGGGTGTGGCGCTTCCGGATATGTTCGGCTCCGCGAATCGTGAGCACGCCTTCGCCTCCATCGCCATCCACGGCGACAACCCCACCGAGCAGATGCGCAACTTCCGAGCCGTCGCGCACGCCTTCGACGTTCCCGGCGTGAATATGGAGGTGGCCGGCGGGCAGGCGGTGGCCGGCGCGCTGAACGACACCATGGCCCACGATCAGCAGCGCATGGAGCTGTTCGCGATTCCCGCGGTGGCGGTGCTGCTGTTCTTCCTCTTCGGCGGGGTGGTGGCCGCGGCGCTGCCGTTGATCGTCGGCGGGCTCACCGTGCTCGGCGCCTGGGGCCTCATCCGGCTGCTCACCACCGTCACCGAGGTCAATTCCTTCGTCTCGCCGGTGGTTTCGATGGTCGGGCTGGGGTTGGCGATCGATTACGGGCTGTTCGTGCTGAGCCGGTTCCGCGACGAACTCGCCGACGGTCGTGGCGTCGACGACGCGGTACGCCGTTCCGTGGCGACCGCGGGCCACACGGTGGTGTTCTCGGCCACCATCGTGGCCGTGGCCGCCGCCGGAATCCTGGTGTTCCCGCAGGGTTTTCTGCGTTCGTTCGCCTACGGCGCCATCATCACCATCTCGCTGGCCGCGTTCACCTCGATCACACTGCTGCCCGCGATGCTGGCGGTGCTCGGCCACCGGGTGGACCGCTTCGGCGTGTCCTGGTTCCGCCGGACCACACCGCCGGGCCGGGTTCCCGACAATCTCTGGGGGCGGATCGCCGACCGCGTCATGAAAAGGCCGCTGTTCGTCGCGGTTTCGGTGGTCATCGGACTGCTGGTGCTGATCGCGCCGATCCGGGACCTGGCCTTCGGCGCCATCAACGAGCGCTTCCTGCCACCGGATCATCCGACGCGACTGGCGCAGCAGCACTTCGACGAGATCTTCCCGCTGCGCCGCATCAACCCGATCGATCTGGTGCTGATCACCTACGATCCCGCCGCCAGGGAGACCGTGCTGGCAGAGGCCGGCCACGCCCCGGGACTCGCGGCGCCCTTCCCCGCCTGGCTGCAACGGCCCGCGCAGTCGAGCGTGTTCACCACACAAACCGTGCTCGCATCCACGGCCGACAAGGATGCGGCGATCGACTACCTGCGCTCGATGCCGCTGCCGAAGGGCGCCACCCTGCTCGTCGGCGGTCAGCCCGCCATCGAGAAGGACAGTATCGACGCACTCGTGGACCGGATACCGCTGGTGGTCGCCCTCGTTTTCCTCGCCACCACCGCCCTGATGGCATGGAGTTTCCGCTCACTGGTGCTGCCGTTGAAGGCGGGCGCGTTGAATCTGCTCGGGCTCGGGTCCACGGTCGGCATCCTCACCTGGATCTTCATCGACGGGCACGGCGCCGGGCCGCTCGGCTTCACCCCGCAGCCGATCATGTCGCTGGTGCTGGTGGTGATCGTGTCGGTGATCTACGGGCTGTCCACCGACTACGAGATATTCCTGCTTTCGCGCATGGTCGAGGCGCGGGCCGCGGGCGCGTCCACCCGCGAGGCGATTCGCGCCGGGGTCGCCCACACCGGGCGCATCATCACCGCCGCGGCGCTGATCCTGCTGGTCGTCACCGGCGCCTTCGCGCTGTCGGATCTGGTGATGATGCAGTACATCGCGTTCGGCATGGTCGCCGCCCTGCTCATCGACGCGACGATTCTGCGGGTGCTGCTGGTTCCGGCGACGATGCGCCTGCTCGGCGATGCCTGCTGGTGGGCACCGCGCTGGTTGCGTCGCGACCCGGCGGGCGCGACCGAGAGCAACGAAACCCGCACCGCGGCAGATCTTTTCGATGATCCGGACCGCGCGCCTTCCGAGCCCGCGCCGGTGATGAGCAACCGGTGAGGGCGAAAGTAGTCCCGTGACCGTCCGACGGCTGCGGCGGGGATGTCCGCCGCCGCCGCGGCATCACGCTGGGTACAGTGGCATCTGCTCTCGAATGGCTCGTCACGCAGGCTGGTACAGGAGAGAAGGAGATGCCGTGCCCGAACCCGCAGCCGTCCTCTTCGACATCGACGGCACGCTCGTCGACTCCAACTATCTGCATGCCGTGACCTGGCATCGAGCCTTCCGCGACGTCGACGCCGATGTGCCGACCTGGCGGATCCACCGCAGTATCGGCATGGACGGCGACGAACTGCTGCGCACCCTCGCCCCCGATCTCGACAGCGAGACCGCCGATACCGCCGGCGATCTGCACAGCCGCTACTACCTCGAGCGCGCCGGCGAACTGACCCTGCTGCCCGGCGCCCGCGAGATCCTGCGCCATCTGCACGAGGCGGGCCTGCGCGTCGTCCTCGCCACATCCGCACCGCCGGACGAATTGGCCCGGCTGCGCGACCTGCTCGACAGCGAGTCGGTGTTGTACGCGGTGACCGGTGCCGAAGACGTGGAGACGGCCAAACCCGATCCGACCATCGTCCAGGTGGCCCTGGACCGGGCCGGTGTCACGGCGCAGCGAGCGGTGTTCGTCGGCGATACGGTCTGGGACATGCGCGCCTGCACCACGCTCGGCGTGGCGGCGATCGGTGTGCTGAGCGGCGGTATCTCCCGCGGCGAATTGGAGGCCGACGGCGCGGCATTCGTCTGCGACGACGTCGCGCACCTGCGCCGTGACCTGCATCGCAGCCCGCTGGCGTCCCTCCTCTGATCGTTTCCGGCGCGCGTTCGTTACTGCCTCGAGAATCACGTCACCATCGGGTGACACAACGCACGCCGGGGAAACACTGTGGACAAGTAGGCTTCCATGTCCGTACGACGCACCCGTCGCAGGCGAACGTGACCGGGGCGGTGGCATGGCAGTGGCAGTGGTACAGCGGAGGATCACCGACCGATGACAGTAGAGTTCGACAGCGACAGCTTGGCTGCCACCGAGCAGTTCCTGAATCGGAACTACACGACCATGGAGATCGGCAACGCCACGGAAGTGCCGGTCCGCAGCCGGATCGCGCGCGACATGCTGGGCCCGGTCAGTCTCGACCGGCTCGAACTCGGATTCGATATGAGCTACGACGCCGATCCGCTCAACAAGATCTGCCTGATCGGAGTGGAGGCCGGATGGGTCGAGGAAGAGTACGTCGACGCGGGCAACGACACGTTCGGGCCGGGCGAGATCGGAATTCTGACCCCGCCGGATCTGCCGTACTCCGGTGTCGTCCACCAGGCCGACTTCACCATCACGATGTTCGATCCATCCCTACTCGGCAGAGTCGCCTCGGCGAATCGGCCCGATAGCGGAGAGGTGGCCCTCTCGGGCCATCGCACCGTGACCCCGGAGGCGGGCGATCGACTCACCGCGGTCATCTCACATGTGCAGCAGCTCGCGGCCTCCTACGACGGTGACGTGCCGCCGCTGGTGGCGGCCACTGCGTCGCAATATCTGGCGGCGACCGTGCTGCACGCATTTCCGAATACGGCCGGCCTCGAGCCGACCCCGGTCGATCGCCGGGACGCGCATCCGCTGACCGTGCGCCGCGCGGTGGCCTATATGGAATCCCACATCCACGAGGACATCGCGGTGACCGACATCGCCGCGGCGGCGTATGTCACCGTGCGGGCGCTGCAGATCGCATTCCGCCGGCACCTGGATACGACCCCGACCGCGTACCTGAAGCGCATGCGGCTGCGCGGCGCCCACGAAGATCTGATCGCGGGCAGTGCCGACGACGGCGACAGCGTCGCCACGATCGCCGCCGCGTGGGGTTTCGGCCACCCCGGTCGCTTCGCCGCGCTCTACCGCCGCCACTACGGGCGCTCGCCCGCCATGGCGCTCGCCGGCTGACCGCTGGACCGGCTTTTTCCCGCGACAGGGCAGCCTCAGGACGGAAAACGAACGGTTCAGTCCACTGTGCGTTCGAACAACGGCAGGACGCCGGGCGGCCGAACATAATGATGCTCGTGCATAGAACCGAACCGCTTCGCAACCACGCGACACCCGAGACCATCTCGGACACCGTCCGCGATATCCCCCGCGTGGGGTCGTTCCGGTTCTGGTTCGCCACCCGTCGCTGGGAATGGTCGGAGGAGGTGTACCGCATGCACGGCTACACCCCCGGCGGCGTCGTCCCGACCACGGAACTGCTCCTCGCGCACAAACATCCGGACGACCGCGAGGAAGTCGCCAAAACCATCGCCCGCGCGATCGAACTGGGCGAATCGTTCTCCAGCCGGCACCGGTTCGTCGATACCGCGGGCAACGTGCACAACGTGATGGTCGTCGCCGATCGCATCTACGACGACGCCGGGCAGGTCGCCGCCACCGCGGGCTTCTACATCGACCTCACCGACACCCTCGCCGAGAACGAACGCGAAATTCTCTCGGCCGCCCTACCCGACGTGATCGAGAATCGCGCGGTGATCGAACAGGCCAAGGGTGTCCTGATGCGCATGTACCGCATCAACGCCGAACAGGCCTTCAAGGTGCTGGCGTGGCGGTCCCAGGAAACCAACACCAAACTGCGCGACCTGGCCGCGCAGATCATCGAGGAACTTCCCCTGGTCGCGCCGCCTCCGCCGGAACACATCACCGCTTTCGACCATCTGTTACTCACCGTGCACACCCGCATCCCGCGAGCGAAGACGCCGGACTAGCGGCGCGTTTGCCGACCGGCGGCCCGGGTATTACGCAGCAACCGCCAGCAGACCCGGAGGTGCTCGATGTCCGAACGGTTCGACGACCAGAGCCGGCCCGCGAATCCCGAGCGCGAGGACGTCTCGCTGAGCGACTCGCCGGTGACCAACCGCAAGAGCCCGATCCTGCTGGTGGTCACCATGGTCATCGTGCTGATCGTCATCGTGGTGCTGTTCGTGGTGCTGGGCTGAACGGCGGGATGTCGCTGCGGACGGGGACCGGGGCGCACGCCCCGATGGCTTTCCACGGTGTAGAGATCATCGCGCGCGGCATCACGGCTCGCGGAGGACGGGGATGCGCGTTCGCGGGAGTGTCGGTGGATGTCGCGGCCGGTCAGCTGGGTGTGGTGGCCGGGCCCTCGGGATCCGGGCGCACCTCGCTGCTGCTGGCGCTGGCCGGACGGATGCGGTTGGTGGCGGGCAGTGTCGCGGTGGGCGGTTATCGCCTGCCCGGCGACGGCGCGCGGGTGCGGGAACTCGTCGCGGTGGCGCGGGCGGAGCCGGCGGTCGGCCTCGATGACGAACTGCGCGTGGGCGATATCGTCACCGAGCGGACGATGATCGGCGGCCCGCGCATCGGAAGGGCCGCCATCCGCGACGCGCTGACCATGCTCGATGTCGACGCGCCCACGACGGCGGCGGTGGCCGAACTGCCGCCGCGCGAGCGGACCTTGCTCGCGGTGGCATTGGCGGCCGCCGAACAGCCGGCCGCGATCGCCGTCGACGATGTCGAACGCGGCTGCGGCGAGACGGATGCCGAACGGCTGTGGGAGGCATTGCGCATGCTCACCGGACTGGGCTGCACCGTCATCGCGACGACGACGATTCCGCCGCCGTCTCTCGACGATTCCGTCGCGGTGGTCGACCTGCCGCACCCGACCGAGCGAGATCAGATCCCCCTTCCGGAGGAGTGAGCGATGACCGCGGTTCGCCTGGCCCTGTTGGAATTTCTCCGCTTCCGGGCACCGATGCGCCGACTGGTCCCGGTCGGGCTGGCGATGATTCCGCTGCTGTACGGGTCGCTGTATCTGTGGTCGAACTGGGATCCCTACGGGCGCACCGACCGCATTCCGGTCGCCGTGGTCGACCAGGACCGGCCCGCGGTCGCCAACGGCCAGATGATCGACGCCGGAAAGCAATTCACTCAGCAGCTGCAGGCGTCGGGAGCCTTCGCCTGGAATTTCGTCGACGCCGACGAGGCGCTGGACGGTCTGCGGCACGGCCGCTACTACTTCACGATCACCGTGCCGCCGGACTTCAGCCACAAACTGGCCACCGCGCAGAACCCGATCCCCGAACGCGCCACCATGGGTATCACGCTCAACGACGCGAACAACTACATCGTGGGCATCGTCGCGCAAACCGCGAAAACCGAACTGCAGAGCCAGATCGACACCGCCGCGCACGCCGCCTACGCCACCGCCATCTACGGCGATCTGTCCCAGGTGAAACAGCAATTGCAGATCGCCTCCGTCGGCGCGCACAAACTGCTCGACGGGACAGTGCTCGCGCAACAGGGCAGCGCCGCGCTCACCCAGGGCATCACCGCCGCCCAGGCCGGCGCCGGATCGATCACCGAGGGCGTCGGGCAACTCGCCGACGCCGGTACCCGCGCCGACCAGGCGATCACCGCGATCACGAATGCGGGTGTCGCCGCATTGCCCGCCGCGACGGGCACGGTCGCCAACGCCAGCTCGGCCGCCGCGCAGAGTCTGAGTCTGGTCCGCGACGCCACCGGCATCGTCAGCCGCACCGCCACCCAGGGCTCGACCGCACTGGACCAATTCGCCGCCGCCCACCCGGAATTCGCGCTCGATCCCCTGCTGGGCACCGCTCGCCGCAACGCGCAGACCCTCGCCCAGACCGCCACCGCCGCGAACACCACCGCCGACCAGGCTCAGACCTCCGCGCAGCAAGCCGCCCAGCAGGCGAGCGAATTACAGAGCAGCGCAGGGACGGTCGGCCAGGCCGTCGCCGGGGCCGCCGCACCTCTGCAGGCACTCACGGCGGCCTCGCGCACCATCGGCGGCGGGGCGGCGCAGATCGACGGCGGGCTCGGCGCGCTCGAGGCGGGCAGCAGGACGCTGCAGACGGGTGCGGATCAGCTCAATTCCGGCGCCGCCGACATCACCCGGGTGGTCGACGGCGCCGTCACCAAGATTCCCGACACCAGCCCCGAGCAGACCGCCAAGGCCGCCGACGTCCTCGGTTCACCCGTCGGCATCACCATGGACAACCTGCATCCCGCCGGTGTGTACGGGCGCGGTTTCGCACCGTTCTTCTTCGCGATCGCGCTGTGGGTGGTCGGCCTGCTCGCCTACCTGTTCATCCGCCCGCTCAACCTGCGCGCACTGGCCGGGCGCGTCGGCGCGCTCACGGTCGCCGCGGCCGGATGGCTGCCGGTCGCCGTCATCGCCGCGGCCGGTGGGCTGCTGCTCTACCTCGTCGTACAACTGGGGCTCGGACTCGATCCGCTGCATCCGGTCTGGGTGGGCGGACTGCTGATCCTGGCTGCGGCGGCATTCGTGGCGATCGATCACTTCCTGCGCGTCGCGCTGGGCGCGATCGGTGAGGCATTGTCGTTGGCGGTCTGCGCGTCGGCATCTCCGGCGGGCTCACCGGCAATCTCGTCCGCGACCTGATCGTGCTGGCCGGATTCCTCGTCCTCTTCCTGGGTGCGACCACACTCGTCGTCCGCAGACAACGAGTGTGGTCGGTGAACCGGCTGCACCCGCAGATCGAGGCCTGATCAGCGGCAGCCCACGGCTGCCGACTCGTCGTAGCCGAGTTCCACATCGTGGGTGATCCGGCCCGCGCCGACCGTGACGGTGCTGCTCACCGAGGGATATCCACGCGCTACCACCGTGTAGTGACCGGCCGGCAGGTCCGAGACCACATAGCGGCCGTTGCCGTCGGTGCGGGCGGTGGAGATCCGGTCGCCGCTCGCGTCCAGGACGGTCACCTCCGCGTTGGCGACCGCCTTGCCGTGCGCCTCCACGGCTCCGGCCAGGGTTGCCATCGGTTCCAGGTCGACGTCGTGGTGCAGCAGTCCGCTGTCGGGGATGGTGAGGGTGACAGCGGTGGGACGCATCCGGTCGGCGACCACGACGAGGGTGTGGGTGCCCGACGCGACACCACCGCAGCGGAAGCCGCCGTCGCCGCCGGTGACCGCCGCCCCGATCACCTCCCCGCGCGGATCGGTCAGGGTAACCGTCGCCCCCGCAACGGGTTTCCCGTCGCCGGCGCGGCGGACGGTGCCGGTGAGCTCGCCGGAACTCGGCAGCGTCAGATCCACCGTCTGGGCCACCGCGCCGACGACGACGGTGACGGCGACCGGGCGATGCGCGGCGGCGGAAGCGATCAGCACATAACTGCCGGGCGCCGGGGCGGGGAGGCGGTAGCTACCGTCGGATCCACCCGTGGCGCGCGAAACCTGGTGTCCGCGTTGGTCGATCAACGTCAACGCCACGTCCGGCACCGGCCCGCCGTTCTCCCGCCGGATGCTGCCGCCGAGCGCCCGGTCGTCGCCCGCGATATCCACCGCCTGCGGCGCCGACACACCGGCGATTCCGGCGACCACCGCATTACCGTCGTGCGCGGCAACGAGTTCCGGCTCCGAGAGCTCCGGCTGCTCCGCACGGCCCGATTCCCCCGCGGCGGCCTGCGGCGCGTGCGCGCGCACCGACGGAATGATCAGGGCCGCCAGCGCGGCGAGCACGGACACACCGGCCAGGAACCAGAAGACCCGGGAATACCCGGAATCCGCGGGCAGACCGTGCGCGGTGGCGGCGCCCGAGGTCAGCAGCACCGCCGAGATCGCACTGCCGATCGCACCACCGACGGTGCGGACGTTGGCGTTCATCCCGGTGGCCGCCCCGGTCTGGGCGGGCGGCACCGCCGCGACGATGATGGCCGGCATCGACGAGAAGGCCAGTCCGATACCGATACCCAGCAGCGCACCGGCCAGGTAGATCTCCCAGCCGTGGTCGTGTCCGACCGCGAGCATCACGAACGCCGGAACGGTGATGACGCTGCCGATCAGCACGATCGCCTTGGGCCCGATGCGCGCCGCCAGCGGCCCGATCGACAGGCCGATCACGAACATCGCCACCGACAGCGGCAACATGTACAGCCCGGATTGGGTGATGCTGGCGCTCAGCCCGTATCCCGCCACCGATTCGGGTGTCTGCAGCAGTTGCGGCAGGAAGGTCATCATCGCGTACATTCCGGCGCCGGTCAGCACGGCCACCAGATTCGTCGTCCACACCGCCGGAATCCGCATCGTGCGCATATCGATCAGCGGGGTGGTCGATTTCAGCTCGACCACGATCCAGGCGGCCGCCGCCACCACGGCCAGCGCGAACAAGCCCAGGGTCAGCGCCGAGCCCCAGCCCCACGACGGGCCCTTGCTCACCGCCAGCAGCAGCGCCACCAGCCAGGCCGACAGCAGAATCGCCGCGCCCCAATTGATATTGCCCGGACTGCGCACCGGCGACTCCGGCACGAATACGATCGCGGCCACCGCGGCGATCGCGGTGATGATCATCGGCACCCAGAACAACCAGTGGTAGTTCAGATGCTCGACGATCGGGCCCGCGAGCACCAGGCCCAGACCGGATCCGACGGCGATGAGCGAGGAGGCTATACCCACCGCGCCGTGCAGCTTCTTCGCCGGGAATTCGTCGCGAATGATGCCGAACGCCAACGGAATCACGCCGCCGCCCAGGCCCTGGATCACCCGCGCCACGATCATCACGCCGACCGATTCGGTCAGCGCCGCGATCAGTGAGCCGATCGTCAGCGCGACCAGGGTGACGACGAGCATGCGTTCCTTGCCGACCTTGTCGCCGATCCGCCCGAGAATCGGCGTCGCCACCGAGGCCGAGAGCAGATATCCGGTCATCAGCCAGGTCGCGGTGCTCTGTGTGGTGTGCAGGGCCGGAATCAGCAAGGCCAGCACCGGAACGACCATCGACTGCAGCAATGCGTACGCCGAGATGCCGAGCAGCAGCACCGCGAAGACGACGTTGTAGTGCGGGCGGGATTTGACGCGCGCCACGGGTGGTTCCTCCCCACGAGACGGAAGCGGAGTGAATCTCCGGTTAGAACCCTAACAGGGATGTGAGGCAGCCTCCGACCGGGCGAACGTGATCTCGACCTCAGCAATCGGTAACCAGGAGGTTGCCCGAAACCGCGTCGGGCGATCCGCCGATCGATCACAATGAGAGCAAGGATGAGGGATTCGGCAGGAACTCGGGTATGCGCATGACCGCACAGCTGGCTGGAAACGGGAATCTGTCGGTTCTGCGCGCCGCATGTTTGAGTGCCGGCATGGAAGCGGGGGGCGCCCAGGAAATGCGGTTCGGCGCGGGCACCGATTACCGGTTGCCCAGCGGGGTCGTGGTGCGCATCAGCCACCCGGATCATCGCCCCGAGGCGCGCCGGGAGATCGAGGCCGCACACTGGCTCACCAGATCCGGCGTCGCCACCCTGCACACCCTGCCCAATGTGCGGCAACCGCTCGAGATTCAGGGCCGGACGGTGACCTTCTGGCAGGTTCCGCCGCTGTACCACCACGGCGCCGTGGACGATATGGCCGCGGCGCTGCTCCGATTGCACAGCTTGGCGCCGCCGACGACGTTCGCGCTCGGCCAGCTGCAGCCGTTTCGCGGAATCGCCGAAATGATCGGAACCACCGATCTGTTCACCGGCGAGGACCGCCGCTGGCTGCACGACCATCTCGCCGAATTGCGCGGGCGGTGGGCGGATCTGCCGAACGGGATGCAGTGGTGCGTCATCCACGGCGAGGCATGGGGCCGCGATTTCGCCGCCACCGTCGACGACGACGTGCTGATGCTGAATCTGGAGAACCTGTCGATCGGCCCGCCGGAATGGGATCTGGTGCCGACCGCGATCGCCTACGCCTCACTGGGCTGGATCACCAGCGCGCAATACGCCCGGTTCTGCGATACCTACCATCGGGACGTCATGCGGTGGCCGGGGTTTTTCCTGCTGCGCGACATCCTCGAGTTCCGGATGACGATGGATGCCGTCCGCGCCGCCGGCGCGGATCCGGTGCACCGCGACCAGGCGCGGTGGCGGCTGGCCTGCATCCGCGGCGACGAAGGCCCGCGACAGTGGCCGGGCTGGCTGCCCTTGCACTGAAACCGCCTGGACAGCACGCGATTTTCCCCTTCACCGACGGATCGCCGACTCGTGCCCACAGATCAGAGCACCCATCTGGATTGGTGTCTGGAATGTGGTCCAGGTCATATGGTACGTTCTGCCGCATGGTTCGGCGGACGGAGGTTCGATGTCGACCACTGATCTGGATGTACACCCCGGGGGACGGGAACCCCGGGCGACGCAAGTGCTGCGCCGCAACTTCTCCGACACGGTGCTGTCGAGTCTCGCCACGCTCGGCAGAGCGCTGCAGATGGGCTCCCACGCGATCGGGGTAGGCCTCGGCGATGCGGTGCGGATGCGCTTTCAGACGCGCGAAACCCTCACCCAGGCATGGTTTCTGATCAAGGTCACCGCGATTCCCAGTGTGCTGATGGCGATTCCGTTCGGCGTCATCGTCTCCACCCAGGTCGGCAATATCGTGTCGCAACTCGGCGCGGATTCGATGATCGGCGCGGCAGGCGGGCTGGGGGTGATCAAACAGGGCGCGCCGATGGCGGCCGCGATGATGCTCGGCGGCGCCGGTTCGGCGGCGATCGCCTCCGATCTGGGCGCGCGGACCGTGCGCGAGGAGGTCGACGCCATGCGGGTCATGGGCATCGACCCGGTGCAGCGCCTGGTCGTGCCGCGTATCGCGGCGATGATGCTGGTCGCTCCCCTGCTCAACATCCTGATCATCGCGGTCGGTATCGCCTCCGGATTCGCTGTCGCGGTCGCAGCGCTCGGGGTGACGCCGGGCAGTTACTGGCAGTCCTTCGGCGCCTTCACCACCACCCTCGACATCTGGGTGTCTCTGATCAAGGCACTGATCTTCGGCTTCCTGGTGGTGATCATCGCCTGCCAGCGCGGGCTCGAAGCCGGGGGCGGCCCGCGCGGTGTGGCCGACGGTGTGAACGCGGCCGTGGTCATGTCGATCGCCGCGGTCACCGTGCTCAACACCGCGATCACGCAGGTCGTCACCATGTTCTTCCCGGTGAGGATGGCCTGATGACCGCGACCCCGTACGCGCCCGCGGGCCTGCGATGGGCGCGTCGCCTCGGGCGCCGCGCCCATCCGCTGCGGCCCTTCGAATCGATCGGCTTCGTGCTCGGATTCGGCTGGCAAGTGGTGTCGTCGCTGCCGTACACGCTGCGGCACTACCGGCGCCAGACAATCGTGGTGATCACCGATATGACGTGGGGCCGCGGCTCGGTCATCATCGGCGGCGGAGTGGTCCCGCTGATGTTGCTGCTCGGGGCGGCGATGGGCGCCTCCATCGGCATCGAGGCGTTCAGCGCGCTCAACCTGCTTTCGCTGGGCCAGCTCAGCGGTCTGATCTCCGCATTCGGGGTGACCCGGGAACTGGCGCCGATCGCGGCGGGTGTCGGCTTCGCGGCGCAGGCCGGTTGCCGGATGACCGCGGAGATCGGCTCGATGCGCATCTCCGAGGAGATCGACGCGCTCGAATCGCTCGGCGTGCGGTCGGTGCCGTTCGTGGTGACCACCCGGGTCATCGCCGGAATCATCGCCGTCGCACCGGCTTTCGTGGTCGCCCTGATTCTGAGCTATCTGTCCTGCGCGCTGATCGTCACCACCATCCACGGCACACCGGCCGGCACCTACAACCATTATTTCGATCAGTTCGTCCTGGGCTGGGACGTCATCGCCGCGACGATCAAGGTGATGGTCTTCGCCGTCGCCGTCGTCCTGATCCATTGCTACCAAGGCTTTTTCGCGACCGGCGGCCCGGAGGGCGTCGGCATCGGCTCGGGACGCGCGATCCGGGCCAGCCTCGTTTCGATCATCGCGCTCGACATGCTCACCACCATCGTTCTCTGGGGATTCCAGTCCCCCATCACGTTCACCGGATGACCCCATGCCTCCTTATGCCCTGCCCGGCACCGAGGTCGGGCCCCGCCGCGCCCGGATCCTCGGCATCGGGGCGGTCGCCCTCGCCGCGGTGATAGTCGTCGGCTGGCGGCTGCTGCCAGACAGCCGACCGGCCGACGATATCCGCGTCGACCTCGTCACCGCACAGGTCGGCGAGGGTGTCGGCCCCGGAACCGATGTCCGGCTCGACGGTGTCCGGGTCGGATCGGTCACCGCCGTCGCCATGGCCGGAGCCGGCCGCCAGCGCGTCGAACTGGCTCTGCGCCGGTCGCAACTGTTCGGCCTGACCGACACACTGACCGTCGACTATGCGCCCGGCAATCTCTTCGGAATCACTGCGCTGCAACTGAATCCGATCAGCGGCGGCGCCCAGCTGCGGGACGGCTCGATCGTGGACCTGAGCGATCGCGACGCGGACCGGGTGCGCGATGCCACCCTCGCCGCGCTGCTGGAATCCACGGGCCGGCTCACCGACGACGTGCTGACCCCGCAACTCACCGAGGTGCTGCGCACGACCTCGCACGACATCGGCGCCTTCACCCCGCTGCTGCAGGCGATCGGCACGACCGCGCGCTCGTTCACCGAAACCCAGCAACTGCCGCCGTCACTGGTGTTCGGCCAGTTCGGCTCGGCGCTGCACGGCGTGCCGGCACTGCTCGCCGGCGCGGCCGAACTGTTGCACGCGGATCTGACGAACCAGCAGCTCGCGACGAAGGAGAACGTCGATCGCTTCTCGGAGATGTTCAACCGCGTTCAGAACGAGATGCTCCCGGTGGCAACGGAAACCCTCTACACCGCGCAGCGCAATGTCGGGGGCCTGCTGCCGATCGCCGTCACGATGCTCGACCAGGTCGCCGGTTCGGTTTCGGACCCACAGCGATCGGAGGGCGAATTGCGTGAGCTGCTCGACCGGCTCGGCGCCGGCTTCCACGACTCACCAGCGGGGCCGGTGCTGAACGCGCGCGTCGACCTCACCACCGTTCCGGGTTTGGCGGCGCCGCTGGCGGCGCTGCTGTCCCACCGGCCCGGCGCAGGAGGCCACTGAGTGTCGACACGTGCGTTGTGGATTCGCGTCGCCCTGTCCGTCCTGGCCATGGCCGTCGTGCTGGCCGGGGTGTTCCGGCTGATCGAGCGGCCGGTCGACGGTGACACCGACACCTATACCGCGATGTTCACCGATGCGAACGGACTACGGACCGGCGACGACGTCCGGCTCTACGGGGTGCAGGTCGGGAAGGTGCGCAGCGTCGAACTGGACGGGGCCCTGGCGCGCGTGCGCTTTACGGTGACACAGGGCCATCCGCTCTACACCGAAACCCTTGTGGCGGTGCGGTATCAGAACCTCACCGGCTTCCGGTACCTGGAGATCCGGCAGCCGGATCAACTGGGCCCCCGCCGCACCTCGGCGTCGGCCTTCGATACGGCGCATACGATTCCGGCCTTCGACATCACCACCTTGTTCAACGGCTTGCAGCCGGTGCTGGCGCAGCTGTCACCCGACGATCTGAATCGGTTCGCGAGCAGTATGCTGGCCGTCGTTCAGGGCGACGGCAACGGCATCGGGCCGGCGCTCGACGCCATCGACACGCTGAGCCGGTACGCGTCGGACCGCGCACAGGTGCTGTCGATTCTGGTGAACAATTTCGCCCAGGTTTCCGCGCATATGGCCGGAAAGTCCGGAAACGCCATGCAGTTGATGACGAATCTGACCGAACTGTTCGTCACCATCACCGACAAATTGCCCGGACTGGTGCAATTCGCGATGGAAATTCCGCCGATGCTGCGCCCGCTGCTGGACCTGCTGGATGTCCTGGGCGTCACCGGCGAGAAGAATCGCGACCTGGACGCGCTGCTGCATCGGGTCCTTCCGAACCCGAGCCAGGCCGCCGACGTGCTGGGACGGCTCCCCGGATTGATCCAGACCCTGGCGACGACCGTGCCCCCGACCGGGCCCGACGCGAATATGACCTGCTCGCACGGCATCGCGGCGGCGCCCGCACCGCTGGCCGTCCTGATCGCCGGACAGAGGATCACGCTATGTCACCGGTAATCACACCCTCGTCGATCGCCATCGCGGTGCGTACCGCCCGCCGCGCGATATTCACCGGCCGCGACGAGCGCGGCACCCAATTACGCTGGGGCATGGGCGGAATTGTCGCCGTCCTCGTGCTGGTGGCCGCCATCGGCGTCATCGACATCGTCGGAACCACCCCGGAGCGTACGTATTCCGCGGATATCGCGGAGGCCGGTTCGATACGCACGGGCGACGACGTCCGGATCGCGGGAATTCCGGTCGGCAAGGTGACAGCGCTGCGGCTCCTGCCCGACCGGGTGCGGATGACGTTCACCGTGAAGGACGGCGTCGCCATCGGCGATCAGACCACCCTGGCGGTGCGGATGCTGACCCTCGTCGGCGGCTACTATCTGGCCGTACAGCCGGCGGGATCGAACCCGTTGGGCCACATCGTCATTCCCGCTCAGCGCGTCATTCTGCCCTACAACCTCACCCAGGCGTTCCAGGACGCGGTCGAGCCCGTGCAGCGGACCGACGGCGACGCCCTCCGCCGGGACCTCGCCGCGCTGTCCGGTGCGATCGACAAGAGTCCGGACGCGCTCCGGCACGCCGGCCGCGCGGTCGCCGACATCGTCGCCGTGATGGATCGGCAGAACGCGGACGTTTCGCACACGCTGGCGCTGACCGACGAATATCTGACGGCGCTGAACAAGAATTCCGACACCCTCGTCACCCTGATGCGGACCTTCGGCATCCTCGAGAACGTCGTCGCCGACAACCGGGAACAGCTCAGCTGGGCGCTGCACGGCCTGGCCCAGCTGGTGCAGAAGCTGGTCCCGCTCGGCCGGATCTGGGACGACTCGCTGCGCGATCAGGCGCAGCCGCTCGTCGACGCGATTCCGAAGCTGCGGGAACTCGGCGATCGCATGGGCGCCCTGCTCGATTCCCTGCACACCTTCGAGCAGCGCCTGACGCCGCTGGTCCAGCCGGGCGGCGGAGTGAGCGTCGACCAGTCCGCCGCCACGGTCACCGGTATCTGCGTTCCGGTTCCCGGAGGGGGATGCTGATGCTGACGAAGATGCTCGGGTCGCGCGGCCTGATGTCGGCGGCGGTCGTGCTGGTCCTCGTGCTGGCCGCGGGTTTCGGTGTGAAGATGACCAGATCCGAACCGGCGACGCGCAGCTACTGCGCGGAAATGCCCGACAGCATCGGCCTCTACACCGACAGTGCCGTCACCGTCATGGGCGTTCAGGTCGGCAAGGTCACCGCCATCGAACCCGACAACGGTGCGGCCAAGGTGCGGTTCACGGTGCGCGCCGACCGCACACTCCCGCCGGACGTCGGCGCGGTGACGGTCAGCCACACCATCCTGGCCGATCGCAATCTGGCACTCATCGGCGCCGAACCCGCCGGAGCCGGTTGGGATCCGGGCCGATGCATCACCAAAACCCTCACGCCCAAGAGCATGTCGGAAACCTTCGACGCCCTGGCGAAACTCTCCGATCAGTTGAACTCGTCCGCGGATCCCGCACAGCGCACCGCCGTCGGTGACGGTCTCGACGCCCTCGACCGGGCGACATCCGGTACCGGACAGCAGCTCAACGCGCTCATCGAGCAACTGAGCCGGGCGCTCGCCTCCCCCGACGCGGCGATCGGACATCTCGGTCAGCTCATGGACGATCTGGCCGCACTGGCCCATCGCGCCCGCAACGGATGGCCGGAACTGGAGAACATCGTGCCGCGGCTGACCGAGACGTTCTCCGATATCAACACCCTCGCCTTCCCGCCCGTGGCCGATCTGGTGACCGCGCTCGCCGGGCTCCTACCGGAACTCAACGAGGTGGTCATGAAGCTCGGCTCCCCCGCACTGCGCGCGCTGAACAACGTCCCCGGCTTGTCTGGACTCATCGCCTCGGGAGTCGGCTCACTCGCCGAGATCATCCGCATGACGCCGGCCCTCGCCACCGGCTTCACCGATGCGGTCGATCCGGTCAGCGGCGAATTCACCATCGGGTACGCACCGCCGAAACTGGCGCTGCCCCAACAGCAGACCGACCAGATCTGCGCGGCGCTACGAGCGGTCGCGGGACAGCAGTGCGGGACCGCCGGCAACGGCGTGGTGACCGTGCCGGCCCTGCCGGTACTCCTGTCGGCGGTGAGCGCGAAATGACACGACGCACCGTGAACCTGCGCCGGATCTGCGCCTGCGCGCTGGTCGCCGCCACCCTCGCCGCGTCGGCCACGGCCTGCGGTTTCCAGCCGGCCGACATCCCGGTGCCGGGCACCGGCGTCGGCGGACCGACCTACCGTCTGCGCATCCAGTTCGCCGATGTCCTCAATCTCCCGCAGGGCGCCAAGGTCATCGCGAACGGGGTGCGGATCGGGCAGCTCACCCACATCACCGTCGTCGACCCGGCACCGGCCACCGGCACGGCTGCCGCGCGTAAGGGTTATGTGATCGCCGATGTCGCCATCCGCACCTCGGTCCGGCTACCGGTCGGCACCACCGCCCAGCTGCGCCAGGCCACACCGCTCGGCGACGTCCACATCGCGCTCACCGAACCGGCCCACCCCACCGCCGGCGAGATCGGCCCGGACGCGACGATCCCGATCTCCGACACGCGCCCGCAACTGCCCATCGAGGACATCCTCGCGCAGCTGGCCACCTTCGTCGGCAGCGGCGCGGTACACGACATCCAGAACATCGTGCACACCGTGAACGGGATCATGCCCGCGGATGCGGCGGTGACCGCGCGGATCTCCGACGTGCTCGGTGCGGACCTGAACGACCTTGCCGCACACACTGATTCGATTCACCAGCTGGTGAGCGGCATCCAGGCCACAGTCGACGAGGGGCTGCTGAATCACACCTCGACGTGGGATCCCCTGCTCACCCCGGACGGGGTGCAGCACACCACCGACGTGATCCGCGCCGAGATCGGCGTCGTCTTCGTCCTCACCGCCCTCGGCCCGTTCGCGCCGTCGACGACCTGGCTGGGGCCGGTGCTGGATTCGACCACGGCCGCGGCCCGTGCGGTGGTGCCGATGCTGTTCGGCAGTGCGCCGCTCGACACCGGCTCCCCGTCGAATATGGCGAGACTGACGAATCTGCTGCAGTCCCGGATCATTCCGTTCGCCGCGCGCGGCCCGAAGGTCGACCTGGTCGGCGTCACGATATCGCCGTCTCCGGCCCCCGGCATGCCCCCCGAGGAGCAGACCACCCGCATCGTCGACACGCTGCGGATGATCGGAGCGGTGCGATGAGAATTCGATCGATCGTCTCGCTCACGGCGATCGCCGCCGTCCTCGTCTTCGGCATCGTCTACATGACGGTGGGTGTGCTGCACCTCGATCCGCGCAAGTCCTACCTCACCGCCGATCTCCGGCTCACCGAATCCGGTGGGCTGGGGCCGAATTCGCCGGTGCTGTTCGACGGGGTCGCGGTCGGCAAGGCGGAGACGGTGCGCAAACAAGCCTCCGGCGTGCTCGTCCGGCTGCGGATCGACGAGGAGTACCACATCCCGGCCACCAGCGACATCCACATCGAACAGCTGTCGGCGCTCGGCGAACCGTACATCGAATTCGCCTCGACGAGCCCGGATGGGCCGTATCTGCGTGACGGGCAGACGATCTCGACCGAGCGGGTGCATCTGCCGATGACCATCACGGCGTTGTCGACCCGGGCGGTGGCACTGCTCGAGCAGATCCACCCGGAGACGGTGGCGCGGCTGGTCGACACCTTCGACACCGCGCTGACGGGTACCGATCAGGCGATGCGCACCCTGCAGCATTCATCCGATCTGCTGGCGGCCACCCTGCTGAGCCGCACCGACGCCATCCGGCAGCTGTTCGCCGATATGCAGGCCGTCGGCGGGAATATGGACTGGCTGGGCCCCTCGCTGGAGACCGCGGGACCGCAACTCGGCCGGTTCGGCACCATGCTGATCGAGATCGTCGAGGGCGGGTCCGTGCTGTCGAACAAACAACCCGTGGACAACTACTACACCGGCGACGGACTGGTCCCTTTCCTCGGGCAACTGACCGACCTGCTGAACAAGATCGGACCGGCGGTCGCACCACTGGGCCCCGCCCTGCAGCCGGTACTCACCGAGGCCGTCCACTCCTCGCCCCACATCGACGTCAGCGCGTTGATCAGCCAGGCACTGCAGGGCGTCGATCCCGACGGGACGCTGCATTTCCGGATCGCCGTCAAATAGCCGAATACCACCCAGCCCGACCGGCAGAAGGAACCAACCGATGAGCACAGCAGTAGACGAGAAGGACACCCCGGCCGCGGCGAAGGCGGACAAGGACGAAAACACCGGCGCCACACCGGCTTCCGCACCCACCGGTGAGCGACGAGCCGCGCTGACGATCGCCGTCCGGCTCTCCACCGTACTGACCACCGCGGTGATCGTCGCCCTGCTGGCGGTGAGCATCGCGTTCGGGTGCCTGTACTTCTCGGCACGCTCCACGCTGGCCGATCGCGATACCGCCGCCGCCGACGACCGGCACGCCGCGGATATCGCGTCGAAGTACGCCGTCGGCGCCTCGACCATCGACTACCACGATGTGAAGAGCTGGATCGAGCGGTTGAAGGCCGGCACCACCACCCAACTGGCGGCCAAATTCGACGCGACCGCACCGCAACTCGAGCAGATCCTGCTGCCATTGCAGTGGACCTCGAAGGCGACGCCGCTGTCCGCCGCGGTGACCTCCGAATCCGACGGCATCTACAAGGTGAACGCCTATCTGGACGTGACCTCGACCAGCGCGCAGACACCCGACGGCGGCCGCACCACCGTGACCTACTCGCTCACCATCGACCGCAACTCGGACTGGAAGATCACCGACGTCGGCGGGTTGCAGAACGCCCTGCCCACCAAGTGAGTCGGCGGCGGGCCGCCGGGAGCGATAGGACACTATGGGCTGATGACCGATATGCCTGCCATGTTCACCGTCGACGACGACGGTCGGTACCTGCCCCGCAAGTGGGCGTACGGCCGCTGGGGTGCGGACATGCTCAGCGGCCCCGCCGTCTGCGCGGCCGCCGCGCGCACCCTCGAACGGGAACACGGGCTGCCCGGTTTCGTCCCGGCTCGGTTCACCATCGATCTGTTCAAGGCGGCGAAGGGACAGCCGCTCGAGGTGCACACCGAGGTGATCCGCGCCGGTCGGCGGATCCACATCGCCTCGGCCACGGTCCGCCAGGGTGAGGTCGAGGTCGCCGAGGCGCGGCTCGTCCAGCTGCGCGCCACCGACGCCCCTCCGGGCGAGGAGTGGCATTCCGAGCATCCGTTCGACCCGCCCACCGACGCCGGGGTGGACTGGTGGTACCGCAGCGACAACGACTGGTCGACGTCGATGGGCGACCATCAGAACTCCGGCCGCAAGAGCCTGTGGGCGGTCCCGCTGGGCGCGGTCGAGGGCGAGGAACGCAGCGCGTTCGTGGAGGCCGTGGTCGCCGCCGAGTCCACCAGCCTGGTGACCAACTGGGGATCGCAGGGCATCGGATACATCAACGCCGATCTCACCGTGGCACTCGACCGCTTGCCCGTCGGTGACCGGATCGGGCTGCAAGCCGCGACCCACCTCACCGGCAACGGTGTATCCGTCGGCACCGCAACCCTTTTCGATTCGCGCGGGCCGATCGGCACCGGCATGGTGACCGCGGTCGGCAACGCGGCCGCCCAGATCGACTTCTCCGCAAACGGGATCGACTTCTCCGAGAACTGAGGCGCCCGGGCGATATTCGCGTCCCGATATCGCGGCACCGAGCGTGTCGGGTTGACCGCGCGGCGGCAGGTTCCGACGATCGTCGGGGTGAGCCCGATCCGAAGGACGCCCGCTGCGCGGCGTCGGCGCCTGTGGCCGGTAGTGATCGTCGTCCTCGGTGTGGTGGCCGCACCGCCGCCGATGGTGACCGCGGCCCCGGCGGACGAGCTGTGGTCCGCGACGTCGGAATCGTTCGCACCCGGTGATTTCCACGCCGCGCCCTATCTGGGTAACGGCCGGATCGGGACGGTACTGCCGCCCAGCGGTGGTGGATACCACGACTACGGCGATGCGGTGCGCACCTCGTTCCCACTGCAGCAATCCCGTTATACCGGAACGTATCTGGCGGGTTTCTACGCGCAGGCCGAGCCCTCACCGCAGTACACCCAGGTGATCGCCGCGCTGCCCGCGTGGTCGGGACTCACCGTCGAGATCGGCGGGCACCGATACGACGCGGACGTGGATCCGGCGACGGTGCACGAGTACCGGCAGACGCTGGACTACCGCACCGCGACGGTCACCACCCGGGCCGACTGGGCACCGGACCCGCAACACCGGCTGCGGCTTCGCTACGACACCTTCGTCTCCCGCGACCGGCCGGACCTCGCGGTGCAGAAACTGACCGTCATACCCGATCGCGCCGGTGAGGTCGCGGTCGTCGACCGGATCGACGGCGCGGCGGCGCGCCGGGTCGTTTCGGTGACGGCGACCGCCGATCCGAGCAGCGGACGCACGGTGGCGGGAGTCCGCGCGGACGGGACCGCCGACACCGCGTTCGTGGTGTCGTCCGTCGACTCCCCGCCGCAGGCCGCCGGCACCGCACTGCCCGGCGCCGACGGCATCCGATACGTTCTGCCCGCCACCGGGAACGACAGCTACACCTTCACCGCCTACACCGGCATCTCCTCCTCCGACTATGGGCCCGATCCCCTGGCCGCGGCCGCCGCCGCGGCCGAAGCGGGTCGCGCCCAGGGCTTCGAGGCCGCACATTCCGCCCACGCCGCACAGTGGGACCGGCTGTGGCAGCCCACCCTCGAGATCCCGGGCCGCACCGACTACACCCGATGGATCCGCGCCGCACTGTATTCCGTCCTGGCCAGCGTCCGCGCGGGCGAGCGCTGGTCGGTGCAACCGGCGGGTCTGTCGTCCGACGACTACGGCGGCATGACGTTCTGGGACGCCGAGACCTGGATCTTCCCGACCCTGCTGGCGCTGTACCCGGATCTGGCGCGCACCGTGGTCGACTTCCGCGCCGCCGCACTGCCCGCCGCGCGGGCCAACGCCCGCGGCTACGGCCTGCCCGGCGCGCTCTACCCCTGGAACGACGGGCCCGCTCAGCGCTGCGCGTCCCCGATCGGCTGTGGCCTCACCGAGGAACATCTGCACAACGAGATCGCCCTGGCCCAATGGCAGTACTACCTGGCCACCGGCGATCGCGACTGGCTGCGTACTCGTGGCGCCCCGGTGATCACCGCGATCGCCGACTATCTGACCGCGCGGATCGGGCCGAAACTGCCCGACGGCGCCTACCATTTCGCCCCGGCCGCCGGATCCGACGAGTACGTCGCCTTCTCTATCGACAATGCCCTCACCAACGGCGGCGTGCGCAACACGATGGATATCGCCGCCCGAGCGGCCGGACTGTCCGGACTTCCCGTCGACCCGCGCTGGGCCGATATCGGCGCGCATATGGCGATGCCGCCCGATATCGCGCCCGGGGTGCCCGCCGAATATCTCGGCTACACCGGCGCCCCGATCAAACAGGCCGACACGGTGCTGCTCAGCTATCCGTTCACCTACGCGGCGCCCGGCTACTCACCGGCCGCTACCATGCGGTACTACTTCGACCGCACCGATCCGGACGGCCCGAATATGAGCAACAGCGTCGGCGCGATCCTCAGCGCCCGCTACGACCCCTGCCGCACCCAGGATTATCTGGACCGATCCGTGCAGCCCTACGCCCGCGAACCGTACGAATTCCAGGCCGAGGCACGCGGGGACCGGTCGGGGGCCAACGCGCAGGGACAGTCGGCGTGGATCTTCGTCACCGGCGCCGCGGGATTCCTGCAGGGACTGCTCTACGCGCCCCTCGGATGGCGTTGGACCGACAGTGGCCCGGCCATCGATCCGATGCTGCCCAGCGGCTTCCCCGCCGGCCTGACCGTGCGCGAACTCGCGGTCGGTGACACCCGCCTGACCGTCCACATCGCACCGGCGACCACCACGGTGACCCTGACCTCGGGCGACCCGATCACCCTGCAGACTTCCAGCGGTCCCGCCGAAGTGGCTCCCGGACAACCACTTTCGATCCCCACCCGCGCCGCGTGCTGAGCCGCACGCCGGGTGCGCCGACGCGCCACCGGCCGGTCCGTCGCGACGGAACACCGAGCCGAGTGCGGTGCGAGTTGCGCGAGGCGGCCACCCCCACCACGATCGCCGGTGTGCAGAACCACTTCAACCTCGGCGATCGGCCGCACCGGTCCGCCCTCGGCCGGGTCGCGCCCCGCCACAGTGGAATCGCTCCCGCGTCATGGGATCGGCTCGAGCGTGCGGGGGCCGTCGCATGAGCGTCATCGAGCAGGTCGCCGATTCGGTGTACGTGGTGGCCGGAACGAACGTCAACTGGTCGCTGATCACCGGCGACTCCGGCGTGGTCCTCGTCGATGCCGGCTATCCGCGCGATACCGGCGCGGTGCTCGATTCCCTGCGCCAGATCGGCCACGAACCGGCCGACCTGGTGGCGATTCTGCTCACCCACGCCCATCTCGACCACATCGGCGCCATCCCGACCCTGGTCGAACGCACCGGTGTGCCGGTCTACACGGGAGCGGACGAGGCCGCGCACGCCCGCCGGGAGTATCTGCAGCAGATCACTCCCGCCGATATGGCCCGCCAGCTCCGCACTCCCGGGGGACCGCGGTGGGTGTTCCAGACGCTGCGCGCGCTGGGCGGCCACGTCCGCATGAGCGTCCCCACCGCCACCACCGGCGACGAGAACACCCTGCGCCGGCTGCCCGGCGGTATCGTGGCCGTCCCCACGCCGGGGCACACCACCGGCCACACCGCCTATCTCATGCCCGACGAGGGCATCCTCTTCAGCGGCGACGCACTGGTCACCGGTCATCCATTGCTGCCCGACACCGGACTCCAAGCACTACCCGAGGTGTTCAACCACGACGAGGCACAGACCCACACCACCGCGCAATCGCTGATCGCACGACGGCCGCGGCTGCTGATTCCGGGCCACGGCAAACCCATGGCCCGCTGATCTCCCCTGCCCGGTCATACCCGGGCGGGGTGCAGGGCCTCGGCTTTGGCGGCTTCGCGAGCCAGGATGCGCGCCCGCTGCTCCTCGAAGCGCACGACGTCGCGCCCGAGCTTGTCGAGATACTCGGCGAGCTCCTGGCGGGCGCGCTCGCCCCGCTCGGTGAAATCGGTGCGGCCGAAGACATTCCAGTGCCGCAGCACCGGAGTCAGCACCTCGTCGAGATGCTGGCGCAGATCGTAGATGCCGTGCTTGACCATCAGCACACCGTTGCGCCGCCAGTTCGGCATTCCGTTTCCGGGCATCGCGAACGTCTTCGCGATCTTGGTGACCGATTCCATCGCCTGATCCGGCGCCAGATCGAACGCCGCCGCCGCGAGCGACCGGTAGAAGATCATGTGCAGGTTCTCGTCGGCCGCGATTCGCGCGAGCATGGTGTCGGCGATCGGGTCGTTGCACACCCGGCCGGTGGCGCGGTGGCTGATACGGGTGGCCAACTCCTGAAACGTCACGTAGGCGACCTGGTCGAGCATGCCGTGGAAGTGATCGGGCGCGTGCACCCCGCGCGTCATGTGCACCATCCGGTCCTGCTCCAGCGCCACCGGATCGACCCCGCGGGTGACCACCAGATAATCGCGCATGGCGATGGCGTGGCGGTTCTCCTCGGCGGTCCACCGCCCGACCCAGGTCCCCCAGGCGCCGTCGCGGGAGAAATGTTCGCTGATGGTCCGGTGATAGGAGGGCAGATTGTCCTCGGTGAGCAGATTGGTGATCATGGCGACCTTCGCCACTTCCGACAGCCGGGACTGTTCGGGATCCCAATCGACGCCACCGAGTGCCGCGAAATTGCGGCCTTCGTCCCAGGGCACGTAATCGTGCGGGTGCCATTCCTTGGCGGTGGCCAGATGCCGGTCCAGTTGATTCGCGACGACCGGCTCGAGTTCGGTGAGCAACTGCAACTGCGTCAAATCCTTTGGCATGCAATTCCTTTCGAAAAGGTGAACCATCGGGTCAACGACACACAAAGGGGCGATCCGAGAGCAGTGTTGCGCGGCGATACGCTACCCGCTGCTCAGCGGTTGCCGGAAGTTCCCGCAGACGTGTCCCCCGTTCGATGGTGCCGGTCGCATCGCACCGTGAATAGATGTCCGCCGAATCAAACCTGAAGTCCGGACAATTCGGACGTGACATACTCCTCTTCAATTAGTTAGCCATCGCAACTATATTATTTGGAGACCCATTCCGTTTTCCTGTCGATGAGGGAGAGAACTTGGCTTCCGCCCAACCCGCCGAGGAGCTGGATGCCTCCGACATCCAGACCATCGGCCGCCGGCTCCGGGTAGATCACGACCACCCGCACTACAAGTGGGTGGCACTGTCGAACACGACCCTCGGCATGTTGATGGTCACGATCAACTCGTCGATCGTGATCATCTCCCTGCCGGCGATCTTCCGCGGGATCCACCTCAACCCGCTCGAACCCGCCAACGTCAGCTACCTGCTGTGGATGCTGATGGGCTTCATGCTCACCTCCGCGGTGCTGGTGGTGATGTTCGGTCGCCTCGGCGACATGTTCGGCCGCGTCCGCATCTACAACCTCGGCTTCGTCATATTCACCGTCTGCGCGATAGCGCTGTCGTTCGATCCGTTCGATCTCGGCGGCGGCGCGATATGGCTGATCGCCTGGCGCGTGGCGCAAGGTATCGGCGGCGCCATGCTGATGGCCAATTCGACGGCCATCCTCACCGACGCCTTCCCCGCCAGGCAGCGCGGTATGGCGCTGGGTATCAACCAGGTCGCGGCGGTCGCGGGTTCGTTCCTGGGTCTGCTGATCGGCGGGCTGCTCGCCGAATGGGACTGGAAGGCCATCTTCTGGGTCAGCGTGCCGTTCGGCATCCTCGGCACCATCTGGTCCTACAAGTCGCTGCACGACAACGGCGCCCGCCAGCCCGGATCGCTCGACCTCCCCGGCACCGTCACCTTCGCCCTCGGCCTCACGGCGCTGCTGGCCGGTATCACCTACGGCATCCAGCCCTACGGCGACTCCAAGACCGGCTGGGGCAACCCCTGGGTGCTGACCGGCGTCATCGGCGGCATCGTGCTGCTCGTGCTGTTCTGCGTCATCGAGGCGAAGTCGAAGCAGCCGATGTTCCACCTGAGCCTGTTCCGCAACCGGACCTTCGCGCTGGGCAGTTTCGCGAGCCTCATGGCCTCCATCAGCCGCGGCGGCCTGCAGTTCATGCTGATCATCTGGCTGCAGGGCATCTGGCTGCCGCTGCACGGCTTCGACTTCGAATCGACACCGCTGTGGGCCGGTATCTACATGCTGCCGCTGACCATCGGCTTCCTGGTCTCGGGCCCGCTGTCCGGTTATCTGAGCGACCGCTTCGGCGGACGGTTGTTCGCCACCGGCGGCCTGCTGCTCGCCGCGATCACCTTCGTCCTGCTGATCGTGATCCCGGTGAACTTCAACTACTGGCTGTTCGCGCTGATCATCCTGCTCAACGGCCTCGGCATGGGCATCTTCACCTCGCCGAACACCGCCGAGGTCATGTCCGCGGTCCCGGCCTCGCAGCGCGGCGTCGCCTCCGGTATGCGCGCGACGCTGATGAACGGCGGTATGGCACTGTCGATCGGCATCTTCTTCTCGCTGATGATCGTCGGCCTGTCCGGCACGCTGCCCGGTGCGATGAATTCCGGGCTGAAGGGCCAGGGCGTCCCGGCAGATGTCGCGGGACAGATCGCGGATATGCCGCCGGTCGGCAGCCTGTTCGCGACCTTCCTCGGCTACAACCCGTTCAAGGAGTTGCTCGGCCCGAGCGGCACCCTGGACCAGCCGGGCGTGCATTCCGATGTACTGACCGGCCAGGAGTTCTTCCCGCACCTGATCTCCGATCCGTTCCATTCGGGTCTGGTGGTGGTGTTCCTCGCCGCCGCGGTGATGATGCTGCTCGGTTCGATCGCCTCCTGGTTCGCCCGCGGCGACTACGTCGAGCACGAGGCGCAGGAACTGGCCGAAGCGGCCGACGCCGGCCTGGTCACCGACGCGGACGCCGAGGCCGAGACAGGGCGGCCGGCCACCAACGGACATCCCGTTCCCGCCGGTCGCCACGCCCTCGCGGCCACCGCGGTGATGCCCGCCGCGGCACCGCCCGCCCGGTCGGAGCGCTCGATCAGCGGACATGTGCTGCGCACCGACGGCCATCCACTCGACGGTGTGGCGCTGACGCTGATCGACCAGCAGGGACATCAGGTCTCGCGTGCCACCGGCGACCCGCGGGGCGGGTATGTGATCGATCCGCCGGCTCCCGGCAGCTATGTGCTGATAGTGTCGGCGCGCGCACAGCAGCCGACCGCGGTCACCGTCGCGGTCGACGGGCGGCCGCAGCGCCTCGACGTCACGTTGCACGGTTCGGGTGAACTGTCCGGCTTCGTCCGCGCGGCGGGCCGGGCGGTGCCCGATGCCACCGTCACCCTCACCGATCTGCGCGGCCAGGTCGTCGGCGCGGCGGTCACCGATGCCGACGGCGGATACCTGTGCTCGGGTGTCGTCGGCGGTACCTACACGCTGGTCGCGGTGGCCGCGCATCTGCGCCCGACAGCCATGACCCTGACCGTGCCCGACAGCGGCGTGCTGCACCACGATGTGGAGCTGGTCCCGCTGGCCGTGCTCACCGGCTCGGTCCGGGCCGGCGATCGGGCGGTCCCCGACGCGCTGGTCACGGTTCTCGACGAGACCGGCGCGGTCCTCGGTACGGCCCGCACCGACGGCGAGGGCCGCTACAGCGTGACCGACCTGACCGAGGGCACCCACACCGTCGTGGTCCGCGGTTACCCGCCGCGCGAGGCCCGGGTCGAGGTGGCCGGCGGCGCGGTCGAACACGACGTGCGGCTGGGCTACGACCTGCCCGCCGGCAGCGAGGCCGCCGAACCGGACACCTCGGAACCGGCATTCGACCGGGACTGACCGAGACCGGCCGACATCGTCGGCCTTCGCGTGGCTCCAGCACAGTGTGGTGCTGGAGCCACGCGCGTTTCCGGCCATGGGCCGTGCTCTCGGTCACCGCACCCGAAAAGACCGATGTCGCACACTTTTTCGCCGAGTAGCCGGAAGTCGGACAGGGCTGCCTGATGTCCGCTTTCCACTCGCGCCACCGCCGTGCCGAGCAGAGGGCATGCGGCGGCGATGAAAGTGCCCTGAACGCCTGTCCCCGTTGATCTTCGGCGCAGTGCGCCGGCCGCTGAAAAATGGCCGCTACCTGCGCAAATCGGTGTCCCCCTCAGCAAACTCGACCGGACACCCGCCTGCCGGTCCCGCGGCCGCTGGTTGTCACGGCACGAAAAACACCGTTAAGCTTGAGTTTGCCAGAAAGATGCTGAGAGAGAAGCTCCCTGGCCTACGAGTTCGCCCGCGTGCAGTCGACTCGAGGATGGACCGATATGACCTTCCTTGCCCTCGGATATCTACGCAGAGATGTGTCGCGACGGCACCAGCATTGGGACGAGTCCCAAATACGCTGGCTGGCAGGGCGTTTGGGTTACAACCTATGCAAGACCGTGGCGTTGAGCAACCGCACCTGCGATCCGATCCAGCAGCTGATCGACGCGGTGGTGCGACTCGATGCCGAGGCCGTCGTCGTTCCGAGCCTCGACCACTTCGCCGACCGGGTGATCCCCGCCGACCTGCTCGCGATCACCGACGTCGTCACGGTCACGCCCGAACACACGTATGCGCGCTGGGCCAGCGAACTGCCCGAATTGAACGGTACGTGACAGTCCCGGAAAAGCCTGTCGCGCAATTCGTCCGGATCCATCGATCGAAGCACGGGCGAATCGCGCGACAGGGTTTCCGCCGGCTGGATCAGCTGCCGGTGATCGCCTCGTAATAGAAGAAGTGGTGGCCCTTCGCATCACAGGAGAAGCTGCCGTGAAAGCCGACCGCGCACGTCGATCCGGCGTGTGAGACCGCGGGGCCGGCGGTCGGCCCGGACCCGGCGCTCTGGCCGTACGTCGAGATATCGGGGTTGCCGCCGGGCAGGGTGTGCGGAGTCCCGGCATCGAACCCCGGATGCGCGGGCGCCCACGGCACGTCGATGACGACCTCGCGAACCGGGAAGGGAACCGGCACCGAAACGTTGGTGCCGAGCTGGATGGACATCCACGTCGGCGTGGCGAGGTCGCATCCCACGCTGCCGTCGTCGGCGATCGAGCAGTTCAAAGTCCCGGCGGAGAAGTACACCGGCCCGGGAGTGTCGGCGCCGGCCACGCCGCCGAACGCCAACGGCGCTGCCGCACCGGCCATCGCCAACGTCCGCACGATCCATCGTTTCACGCTGCCTCCTTCGGTGTGATGATGTCCCTGACATACCCATCGGCCAACCGCCACAACCCATTACGAGTCCGCGCGACATCCGGACCGGCTACCGGGCCGGGTCCACCAGCCTCAGGTACTCGTCGAGCCGGGCGGCGCCGGTCAGCAGATGGCGACTACGGGTGATCAGACGCTGCTGCCACGCCTCGAGAAATACCCTGAGCGCCGCCGCGCCGCCCGCCTCTCGCAACGACTCCAGAAACTGCGCGACCTGCGGCAGCAGGTAGCCCCCGCGGCGCAATTGCCTGGCGATCTCGGCGTCACGCACGCAGTCCGGGCCGTACCGGCGGTAGCCCGTCGCGGGGTCCCGGTCGGGGCGCAGGATGCCGTGGGTTTCCCAGGTGCGCAGGGTCGCCGGATGTACCCCGATCCGGCGCGCGAGTTCGCCCACGGTCATCGGCGGCCCGGGAACCGGTGGGGGCGCGGCGGACAGGCCGCTCAGGGCCGTCGCGACTTCGGTGCGAGTCCCGCGTTCGGTCAGTAGCGCGACATGTGCGGCGTCGATGAGCCGGTAGGCGGATTCGAGGTCGTCGCGATGGATCGCGCGCATGATCTCCGCGGCCTGCCGATGCCCGTGCCCGGCGCGAAGGGCGAGAAAGGCGCGCAGCGCCAGCGCGTGCCGCGGGGTGTAGCGGCGGTAACCGGTCTCGGTGCGCTCGGTCGGCGGCAGGATGCCCGCATCGTCGTAATTGCGGATCGCCTGCGGGGACAATCCGTGTTCGCGGGCGAGATCGACGGGTCGCAGGATTTACCTCCGTTTGAGACTTCGACCGGTGTTCTACCAGCTCATTTCCGCAGAAGCTTCACTCGAACCTTCAACGATAGTGTCGAAGGTATTCGATGCCGGAAAGGGGTATCCATGTCCACTGCCACCGCCCTGCGTGCCATCGGCCGCCCACTCGACGACCCGGCCAGCCTGGGCCGCACGCTCGACGAACTGCTCGCCGCGCGTCCCGAACCTCCGGCGCTGCTCGGGCTCGGCGAGCCGACGCACGGAATCGCGGCATTCCCGTTGCTGCGCAACGACATTCTGGCCCACCTCGTGGAGCGGGGATTCCGGTCGATCGCGCTGGAGATCGATCTCTTCGCCGCCACCCGCGTCGACGACTACATCCACGGCGCCACCGCGGATATCGACGAGGTCCTCGCCACCGGGTTCAGCCACGGCTTCGGCGCGGTCCCGGGCAACCGCGAACTCGTCGAATGGCTGCGGGCCTACAACGCCGGGCAGTCACCGCGAGACCGATTGCGCTGCTACGGTTTCGACGCGCCGGTGGAGATCTCCGCCGCGCCGAGTCCGCGCGACCCGCTCTCGGCGGTCGCCGGCTATCTGCCCGCGGCGCTGCGGCCGGAGTCGGCACGTGACCTCGACGCCCTGCTCAGTGCCGATACCGAGTGGACGAACGAGGCGGCCATGTTCGATCCGGCCGCCTCGGTCGGCAATTCCGACCGTGCCCGTGCTCTGCGCGTCGTCGCCGACGACCTCGCCGGCGCGCTGCACCGCGCGGGTCCCGGTCTGCGACCGGCCGATCCGATCGGCTACGACCGGGCGGTCGCCCAGGCGCGCACCGCCCAGGGCCTGCTGCGCTACCACGCGGCCATGGCCACTCCGGCCGCCGATCGCC
>NZ_BAFQ01000283.1 GCF_000308375.1 Nocardia aobensis NBRC 100429
GGGATCAGCAATGACGGTCTACACGACGACGGCGAGTCCGCTCGGTGAGCTGATGCTCGTCGGCGAGCCGCGCCCGGCCGGTGCCGCGCTCACCGCCCTGTCCATCGCGGGCGGGAAAGGTGGTGGAGCGCAACCTGATTGGATCGAGGATCGCGCACCGTTCGCGTCGGTGATCGACCAGCTCGACGGCTACTTCGCCGGGCAGCGCACCCGTTTCGAACTCGACTACGCGGTCGAGGGCAGTGAATTCCGGCGTCGGGTCTGGCAGGCACTCGACGACATCCCGTACGGCCGCACGGTGACCTACGGCGATATCGCCGCCCGAGTCGGTGCGCCGCGGGCGGCGGTGCGGGCCGTCGGCTCCGCGATCGGCGCCAATCCGGTGCTGATCGTGCGGCCGTGCCATCGGGTGATCGGCGCGAACGGCCGCTTGACCGGCTATGCGGGCGGGATCGACCGCAAGCGGCAACTGCTGGAGCTCGAACATGCCGCGTGAAACCCGCCCGGCGCCGCCCGGTCCGGGGCTGCCGTTCGGCGCTCGGGTGGATGCGCAGGACTGGACGCGGATAGCGGACGAACTCGACGAGCACGGATACGCGCTCAGCGGATGCCTGCTGAGCGCCGGCGAGTGCCGTGCGCTCGCGGCGCTGTACACCGAGGACGACCGCTTCCGCTCCACCATCGAGATGTCGCGCCACCGTTTCGGCTCCGGCGAGTACCGCTACTTCACCCACGATCTGCCCGCGGCGGTGTCCGAGTTGCGTGCCGCGCTGTATCCGAAACTGCTGCCCATCGCGCGGAACTGGGCGCAACGCCTGGGCCGCCCCGGTTCGTGGCCGGACGGCCTCGACGACTGGATCTCCCAGTGCCACCGGGCCGGGCAGCATCGCTCGGCGCAGATCCTGCTGCGCTACGGCCCCGGCGATTGGAACGCGCTCCATCGAGACCTCTTCGGCGACATGATCTTTCCGCTGCAGGTGGTGATCGGACTCGATGCCGCCGGCGCGGACTACACCGGCGGCGAATTCCTGATGGTCGAACAACGCCCGCGCGCCCAATCACGCGGCGCGGCAGTCGCTCTGCCGCAGGGGCACGGGCTGGTCTTCACCACCCGGGAACGCCCCGTACGGTCCGCGCGTGGCTGGTCGGCCGCGCCCATGCGCCACGGCGTGAGCGTGGTGCGCAGCGGGCATCGCCGCACTCTGGGCCTGGTTTTCCACGATGCGTGAGGAATGCGGCGCGGGGGGTGAGGACGCAATCGCGACGCGGGATTACCTACTGCTCGACTCGGACGCCGTGCCGTATCGCAGCCCGACCGCGGGCACCGTCGGCGGCCATCGGCGTCAGCGCATCTACGGGCGGCTGGACTGCCCGGCGGCGCTGCGCGCACTGCGTCGCGGCAATTACGCCGCATACCGGGTGTTCTTCGCAGACGAGGCCACCGCCGTCGCCGCCGGATACCGTCCGTGCGCGCGGTGTCTGCCGGAGGCGTATCGGCGCTGGAAGTCCGGGTGCTCAGATGCTGCGCTGCCGCCGCCGGACCGGCGGCCGGGGCGGACCGATGTGCCGGTGCACCAACTGCAGGGCGGCCAGCAGGATCAGCGAGAATCCGGTGGACAGATAGTCCTCGGTCAGCACGCCGAGGACCGCCAGGCCGCCGAAGACCGGTAGTTCCAGCCACGAGCACCAGGCCAGTAGTCGGAGCCGGGAGGCGTGGGAATCGAGCCAGGCCAGTCCGTCGTCGACGATGTCGGCGGCCGTGTCGAACTCGACCAGCCCGTCGCCCACCTGCACGAACCGATGTACCGCCTGCTCGCGACTGATCCGCCCCAGCCACACCTCGTCGATGAGCCGCTTACCTTCGACCGCAACTTCCGTGACGACCGCGTCCATTCTGCGCCAGTCCCTTTCCAGTTGGTCTCGCAAAGTGTAAGCGCCGAGAGCCGCAATCACCCCGCAATCCGGCCCGCCCAAGGCTGGGTGGCGCGACACGGGCGGGCCGGGACCGTGCGGGCGTCATGGCCGATCGAGGCGAATCGGACAGTGCCGCAGCGCACCCGGTGCTCGCGCGAAGGCGGCACCGAAAGTCTTGGCAACGAACGGAATTCGGTACCGCCGACATTGATCGAGTGCGCGTTCCCGCTTTTCGAAATAAGGTATGGAATACCTTCCTGTGCAATGGTTTACCTAAATTCGGGCAGCCTTTCTTTGCTGGCGGAGAAAAGGCTGCCGAGTTATTTTTGTCCGGTGCAAGCGGATACGGCGGTAATGGAGAGTGTGGTCCGGCCGGAAACTCACGGCCCGGGTTTGTCGGTGCGACTGAATTGGCTGCGGGCCGGGGTGCTGGGTGCCAACGACGGAATCGTCTCCGTCGCAGGGATTGTCGTGGGTGTGGCGGCGGCCACCACGTCGACGTCGGCGATCGTCACCGCGGGCGTCGCCGGACTAGCCGCGGGGGCGGTGTCGATGGCGCTGGGCGAGTACGTCTCGGTGAGCACCCAGCGCGACAGCGAGCGCGCGGTGCTGGCCGTGGAACGGCGCGAACTCGCCGAGGACCCGGCGGGTGAACTCGCCGAACTGGCCGCCATATACGAGGGCAAGGGGCTGACGCCGGCCACCGCGTGGAAGGTCGCCGAGGAGTTGACCGCCAAGGACGCGTTCGCCGCGCACGCCGAGGCCGAATTGGGAATCGACCCGAGCGAGCTGACCAACCCGTGGCATGCCGCGCTGTCGTCGGCGACGGCGTTCACCATCGGCGCCCTGCTGCCGCTGCTGGCCATGCTGGTACCCGCGGCGATCCGGGTTCCGGTCACCGCGGCGGCGGTTCTGGTGGCCCTGGCCGCGACCGGCGCAGTCGGTGCCCGGCTCGGGCAGGCGCCGGTGCGGCGCGCGACGATTCGCGTGCTGGCGGGCGGTGCGCTGGCGATGGCGACGACCTATGCGGTCGGCCATCTGGTCGGGATCGCGGTCTAGCGGGCGGTCGGGGCGGCAGGCGAAATCAGCGGTTCCGGAACCGGTTTCCCACGCGCAGCCGGTCCATGACCGCGCGCATCTTGGCTTGCCGGTGCGGATCGCCGATCCGGAATTCGACGTGCACGACGGGATGGGATGCGTCGATCAGCGCCACGGTTTCGCGGTCCGTGGAGTGAGCAGCGCGGGGTGAAGCGGTCATAACTCCCAGTGTGCACCCGCGGCTATTTTCTGGCAATGTGTTCTGCCGCTCTGTCGCTTTCGAAACCCAATCGAAATGCTCGGGGATGCAGTCGCTTACACCGCCGCGCCGCCGCCGCTCACGGCCGGGAGCCGACCAGGTCCCGTTTGCGGGCCTCCCGGGCCAGCGCCCGGTCACGCTGTTCTTCGAAACGCGCACAATCGTTTCGCAGTTTCTCCAGGAATTCCCCGAGGGTATTGCGCGCCCGGTCGCCGCGTGCGGTGAAGTCGTTGCGATCGAACACATTCCACTTGCGCAACACCGGCATCACTACGTCGTCCAGATGCTGGCGCAGATCGTAGATTCCGTGCTTGGCCATCAGCACGCCGTTGCGCCGCCAATCCGGCATTCCGGCGCCCGGCATCCGGAAATTGCACACGATATCGGTAATCGCCTCCAGCGCCTGGTCGGGTGCCAGATCCAAAGCCGCCGCGCACATATTGCGGTAGAAGATCATGTGCAGGTTCTCGTCCGCGGAGATGCGCGCCAGCATGCGGTCGGCGACCGGATCCTCGCAGACCTTACCGGTGTTGCGGTGTGAGACCCGGGTGGCCAGTTCCTGGAAGGTCACGTAGGCGACCGAGTGCAGGAATCCGGTGCCGGCCAGGTCCACGACGCTGGCCTTGTCGCTCTCGCGCACGAGTTTCATCGCGTCGTAGCCGTTGGTCATGTGGACCATCCGGGCCCGCTCCAGGGCCACGGGGTCGACCGCGCGGGTGACGACCAGATAGTCGCGAATCGCTATGCCGTGCCGGTTCTCCTCGGCCGTCCACCGCCCCACCCAGGTGCCCCAGGCGCCGTCGGACGAGAAGTTCTCGGCGATCTCGCGATGGTAGGACGGCAGATTGTCCTCGGTGAGCAGATTCGTGACCATCGCGGCGCGGGCGACCTCGTTCAGCCGTGACTGGGCGGGGTCCCAATCGGTTCCGCCGAGGGCGGCGAAATTGCGTCCCGCGTCCCACGGGACGTAGTCGTGCGGATGCCACGTCTTCGCCATCGACAGATGTCGATGCACGTTGCTCTCCGCCACGGGCTCGAGCTCCAGCAGCAACTCGAGTTGGGTGAGATTCCTGACCACGGTGTTGCCCTTCCTCGTTGTGGATCGCCGTGCGACGCTGCGGGAAGAAACCGGTACAGTGCAGTCACGACCGGGTTGCCGGGTGGCACTCAGGGCTGCGCCGGTCGTGTTCGCCTCGCTAATGTAGCCGCTCCACCGCCACCGTTGTCGCTCCAGCTTGTATTCGCCGCAGTGTTGCCCCTGTTCCGCAGTGTTGCCTGTCGAAAGTGAGCCGAGAATGACGGTTTCCAGCCGTATGCGCTACCGCGATGTCGTCGTCACCAGCCTGGCCGCGACCACGTCCATCGCCGGTGATGTCGACTCCACGTGGAAGGGACTGTTGAACGGTGAGAGCGGAATCGACGTACTCGACGACGGTTTCATCGACCAGTTCGAACTTCCGGTTCGCATCGGCGGTCACCTCAAGGTCGTTCCGTCCACCGTTCTGAGCCGCGAGGAGACCCGCCGGCTGTCCTACGTCGAGCAGATGGCGCTGGTGCTGGGGCGCGAGGTGTGGCGCAACGCCGGTGCGCCCGAGGTCGATCCGGAGCGGCTCGGCGTCTCCATCGGCACCGGACTGGGTGGTGCGGAGGCGCTCATCGACGTCAAGGACAAGATGGCCAACGGCGGATATCGCCGGGTCAGCCCGCTCGCGGTGCAGATGATCATGCCCAACGGCGCGGCCGCGGTGGTCGGGCTGGAATTGGGCGCCAAAGCCGGTATCGCGACCCCCGTTTCGGCGTGCTCCTCGGGGTCGGAGGCCATCGCCAACGCGTGGAAGATGATCGTGATGGGCGATGCCGATGTGGTCGTGACCGGCGGTGTGGAGGGGTCGATCCAAGCCGTGCCGATCGCCGCCTTCACCATGATGCGCGCGATGAGCACGCGCAACGACGATCCGAAACGCGCCTCGCGCCCGTTCGACACCGATCGCGACGGATTCGTCTTCGGTGAGGCGGGCGCGATGATGGTGCTCGAATCCGAGGAACACGCCCGGGCCCGCGGCGCCACCGTACACGCCCGGCTGCTCGGCGCCGGTCTCACCTCCGACGGTTTCCACCTGGTGGCGCCGGATCCGGACGGCAAGGGCGCGGCGCGGGCCATCGCCCGCGCGTTGCAGACCGCCGGATTGTCGAAAACCGATGTGGCACATGTGAACGCGCATGCCACGGCGACCCCGATCGGCGATACCGCGGAGGCTCGCGCCATCGCCGCGGCGGTCGGCAGCCACGCCTCGGTCTACGCGCCGAAATCGGCGCTGGGACATTCCATCGGCGCCGTCGGGGCGCTGGAATCGGTGCTCACGGTGCTGTCGATCCGCGACAGCCTCGTCCCGCCCACGCTCAACCTGGAAAACCAGGATCCGGATGTCGATCTGGACATCGTCAAGGGCCAGGCCCGGCCCGGGCGGATCGACTACGCGGTCAACAATTCCTTCGGATTCGGCGGCCACAACGTGTCGTTGACCTTCGGCCGGTACTGAGTTGCCCGGCCGGAGCCTCGCCGAGGGCGGGCTCCGGGCTTTCGTTCCTGCGTGACTGTTCGTGCGTGACGTTCGTGCGTGAAAAGGATGAGGGAATGATCGGCGAAACCTTCGATGACTATCTGGATGAAGACGGCAACATCAGCATCCTGGGCGATGCGACCCTGATCGATTTCGTCGACAAGCACAGCGCGGCGAACGGGGACGAGCTGGCCTACCGCTACATCGACTATTCGCGCGAGCGCGACGGTGAATACCACGAGCTCACCTGGCGCCAGTTCGGTGCGCGGTTGCGGGCGGTGGCTGCCCGGTTGCAGCAGGTGACCCGGCCGCGGGACCGGGTGGCGGTGCTGGCGCCGCAGGGCTTGGACTACGTGGTGGCGATGTTCGCGGCGGTGTACGCGGGCAATATCGCTGTGCCGCTGTTCGACCCGGAGGAACCCGGCCACACCGACCGGTTGCACGCCGTCCTCGGCGACTGCCGGCCGACCGCGATTCTGACCTCGAGTTCCGCGGCGGGCGGGGTGCGGGAATTCTTCCGCGGCATGCCGGCCGGGCAGCGTCCGCGCATCATCGCGGTCGACGCGATACCCGACAGCGTCGGCGTGGGCTGGACCCAACCGGATATCACCATCGACAGCGTCGCCTATTTGCAGTACACCTCCGGCTCCACCCGCACACCCGCCGGTGTGGAGATCACGCACCGCTCGGTCGGCACCAATCTGCTGCAGATGATCGACGCGCTCGGGATCGACGAAACCGCCCGCGGCGTCACCTGGTTGCCGCTGTTCCACGATATGGGCCTGCTGTGTGTGATCCTGCCGGCGATCGGCGGCAAGTTCATCACCATCATGTCGCCGAGCGCGTTCGTCCGGCGTCCCTATCGCTGGATCAGGGAGCTGGCCGCCGCCTCCGACGGCGCCGCGACCTATGCCGCCGCACCGAATTTCGCCTTCGAGCACGCCGCCGCGCGGGGGCGGCCGAAGGCGGGGGAGCACCTCGATCTGTCGAATGTGATCGGCCTGATCAACGGCAGTGAGCCGGTGTCGGTGTCGTCGATGGCGAAATTCACCGATGCCTTCATGCCCTACGGGTTGCCGAAGACGGCGATCAAACCGTGTTACGGGATGGCGGAGGCCACCCTGTTCGTGTCGGCCACCCGACGCGAGGACGCCGCGCGGGTCGTCCACGCCGACCGCACCCGGCTCAACGCCGGGCACCTGGTCGAGGTCGATCCCGATGCGGAAAACGCCGTGGCGCAGGTGTCCTGCGGATATGTGGCGCGGTCGCAGTGGGCGGTGATCGTGGACGACAACGGCGCCGAACTGCCGGACGACCGGGTCGGGGAGATCTGGTTGCACGGGGAGAACATGGGCATCGGTTACTGGGGCCGTCCCGAGGAGACCGAGGCGACCTTCCACAACCGGCTCAGCGCCCGGCAGGCCGGCGGCAGCCACGCCGAAGGTACTGCGCCGCAAGCCTATTGGATGAGCACCGGCGACTACGGCGTGTATCACGACGGCGAGTTGTACATCACCGGCCGCGTCAAGGATCTGGTGATCGTCGACGGGCGCAACCACTATCCGCAGGATCTGGAGATGTCGGCACAGGAGTCGTCGACCGCACTGCGGCCGGGTTTCGTGGCCGCCTTCTCGGTGCGCGGTGACGAACTGCCCGCCGACCTCGCCGCCTCCGGGGCGGGCGGCGAACATCTGGTGATCGTGGCCGAACGGGGAAGTGGCGCAGCCAAACTCGACGCGGGCCCGGTGGCGGAGGTAGTGCGGGCCGCGATTTCGGCGCGCCACGGAGTGACGGTGCGTGAACTACTGCTGGTGCCGGCCGGATCGATTCCGCGCACGTCGAGCGGCAAGATCGCCCGACGTGCTTGTAAGGCCGCGTATCTGACGGGAACCCTGCGTGGCGGCCACCGGCAGCAGGCCTTCCCGGATGTCTCCGACGAGTAGCCGAGGCGGATCGGGCGAGTGGATTAGGTGAGGCAATCCTCGTGTGCCCGTTGAGATGTCCTCTGGGCACCGGATTGTCCGGTACTTGTCCGTCGGCAACGGCCCGCTATGGAGTTACCGTGTAGCTACATCAACATGTAGAACCGGATATGGGGCAATGTCATGGAGTTGTCTACCGATTATCTCATTGTGGTGATGGCACATTCGGCGCCCACCCGGCCGTTGACCGTGGAACGTGCACACCAGGTGATGCAGTTGCACACCGATTGTTCGACCGACGGCTGCGGTATCAAGCAGGCGGCGTTCGACGCGCTGGTAACCGCCGGGCATATCGTGCCCGACAGTTGCCGGCATCGCGGGTAGCGTGCGTCGGTCGGCGTCGGGGACGCCGACCGGCACACGTGATCCGACCGATCCTCAGAGCCGTTCGATGACGGTGGCGTTGGCGAGCCCACCGGCCTCGCACATCGTCATCAGGCCGTAGCGGCCGCCCGACTGTTCGAGGTGGTTGACCAGCGTCGCGAGGATGCGGACGCCGGAGGCGCCGAGCGGATGCCCCAGCGCGATGGCGCCGCCACGGGGATTCAGCTTGGCCGGGTCGGCGTTCAGTTCGCGCGCCCACACCAGCGGGACGGGCGCGAAGGCCTCGTTCACCTCGTAGGCGTCGATGTCGTCGATCGACAGACCGCCACGGGCCAGCACCTTCTCGGTCGCGGGGACGACCGCGGTCAGCATCAGCAGCGGGTCGTCGCCGGTGACGGCGAAGGAGTGGAAGCGGGCGCGCGGGCGCAGACCGAGGGCGGCGGCCTTCTCCTCGCTCATGATCAGGGCCGCGGAGGCGCCGTCGGTGAGCGGGGAGGAGTTGCCCGGCGTGATGGACCATTCGATCTCCGGGAAGCGGGCCAGATACCGGTCGTCGGCGAAGGCCGGACGCAGACCGGCCAGCCCCTCGACGGTGGTGGTCGGACGAATGGTCTCGTCGGCCTGCAAGACTCCGGCCGCGACGATCTCGCGATCGAATCCGCCCGCCGCGGCGGTTTCGGCGGCCAGCCGGTGTGACCGAGCCGCGAATTCGTCGAGAGCGGCGCGGTCGAACTTCCAGCGCGCGGCGATCACTTCGGCGGAAATGCCCTGCTGCACAAGGCCTTCGGGGTAGCGATGGGCGATCGGGCCGCGATTGGCATCGGCACCCTGGCCGTTGGAGAACATCGGGACCCGCGACATCGACTCCACGCCGCAGGCGATGGCGATGTCGTAGGCGCCGGCGATCACGCCCTGCGCGGCGAAGTGCGCGGCCTGCTGGCTGGAGCCGCACTGGCGGTCCACGGTGGTGGCGGGAACGGCCTCCGGAAATCCGGCCGCGAGCACCGCCGTGCGGGCGATGTTGAACGCCTGTTCCCCGCTCTGGGTCACACAGCCGGCGATCACGTCGTCGACCAGTGCCGGATCCAGGTCGTTCCGTGCGACCAGGTCGGACAGCACTCCGGCGAGCAGGGTGGCCGGGTGGACCTGGGACAGGCCGCCACCGGTTTTTCCCTTACCGGACGGGGTCCGGACGACATCGACGACGACTGCCGTGGTCATAGCCACTCCGATCGATCAAAGTTACTCGAGGTTCTTCTATAAGTTAACACCGATTCGCTTCTTTTCCGAGAGTGGGCCCGGTTTGCCGGCGCTCCGCGGCCCGGCAGCGGCGCGGCTCGCGGACGTCGTCGGCTGCTGCGCGCTCCCCGGATGTGGCAGACTCGGCACGGCACGATGCGGCCGGTCGACGACCGTATGCGGAAGGTGATGCGGGAGTTGGGATGGCGAGTGCGCTGAGCGCGATCGAACAGCAGGTGGCCGACCACAGACGGGCCGCCGCCCAGGAACGTTCGGCCGAGGCCGAACTGCGCCTGGCGACGTCGCTGTGCGAGCTGGCCAGGGCCTGCCTGGACACCAAGGCCGAGGGCGCCGACCGCGACCGCGCGCCCGCCGCGCTGGAACCCGCCCAGGAGGCCGTGCTGATCCGGCTGCACTGGCTGACCGCCGGTCATGTGACCGCGCAGTTCGCCGGGCAGGTCACCGAGGCGCTGCGACTGTTCGAACAGGCCGCCCGGACCATCGGCCATCGTGAACTGGCCACCGCGACCATCCGCCAGGCCTGCGACGCGTATCACCAAGTGGCGCAGAACTATCCGATGGCGGCCGGAGTGTGCGCCGACGGTCTGTCCAAATGCGGGGTGTGGCTGTGCCGGCTGGATCCGGAGTCGGCGGTGGCGGCCAGTGCCGAGGCGGTGCGCATCCGCGCGGGCCTGTTCGCCGCCAATCCCGATCAGGCGGGGCGCTATCTGGCCAGCCTGAACATGCTGCTGCGCACCCTGATGATCGGCCGCGGGCGCAAGCAGGCGTTGGCGACCTATCGCGAACGGTATTCCGCGTGGACCACGCCGGAGATGACGACCCGGCTGCGGGAGACCTCGATCGACGAACTCGAGTTCACCAGCAAAACCCATGCCGCCCTGGTGAAGTTGGAATGTCCGACGCTCGAGCGGGCCGGATATCTCACCCAGCAGCAGATTCTGTACCAAACCGCCGGTGATCTGACCACGATCGAGGAGATCAACTGGAAGCTCGGCCTGGTGGGGCTCAAACCCCTCGCCGCCGGTGCGCTGGCTGACCCGCCGTCCAAGCCGATGGAGATCGCGACTTCCTACGGTGCGTTGAGTGTGCGCTGCGCCGCCGCCGACGCCGTGGCCCGGGTGCGCGCGGCGGTGATCGAGGCCTATGCCGCCGACGGCGCGCATCCGGTGGACAGCAGCGCCTTCGCCGGAGTCGGCGAAACCCATTGGCATATGCCCGATCCCGAGCTCAACGCCGCTCCGGACCTCGGTGACGACGTGGTGCTGCTGCAGCGCGCGGGCAGCTGGGTGCATGTGCTGAGCCTGTTCTGGGAACTCGCCCCCACCGGCAAAAATCCTCTGGCGCTGCGGCTTTCGCGGCAGTGGCCGGTGCTCGCGGTCAACACCATCGAGAATCTGACCTACGAATTGTGCTGGTACGCAGACGGTGCCGCCCGGCAGTTCGCCGCCCTGGGACGACCGGCCGGGCAGGAGCCGCTGGACGAACCGCTGGCGCCGTTGGATTTCGCGATGCTCGCCGACTACGGCGCCGACTACGCCTCCGAAACCCAGGTCCGCGCGGCGTTCGGCAACTCCGGCATGTTCGCCAAACTGACCAACCTGCCCGCCAGCGGTATCCGGCAGGCCGGGCAGGCGCGTGCCCTGGCCGACTACGGCGACCAGATCCTGTTCTTCCGCGGCGGCGCACCACAGAGCTGATCCGCCGCGCGGTGTTGTCACCGCTGGCGGATACCGTCGACACCATGACACTCTCGGTCGGATGCGCGCAGTGGACGCACGAGGCGTGGCGCGCGTATCAGCCGGATTCGCGGCGGCGCCTGGGCGGATATGCCCGGTACTGCACCGCGGTGGAGGGCAACACCACCTTCTACGCGACGCCGAATCCGGCCACCGTGCGGTCGTGGGTGGATCAGACACCCGAGGACTTCCGCTTCGTGCTGAAGCTGCCCAGAACCATCACCCACGAGCGCCGGATGCGCGGTGCGGAAACGGAATTGGCGGAATTCCTGCGCGCGGTCGAACCACTCGGGCCGCGCATTCACGCGCTGTGGGCGCAATTGCCGGCCTCGTTCGGGCCGGACGATCTCGGCGTGCTCGCCGGACTGCTGCACCGCCTGCCGCGCCGGTATCGCTGCGCGGTCGAGGTGCGCCACCGCGCCTTCTTCGCCGATCCGGAGGCCGCCGGCCGGTTGGAGTATGTGCTGGAACGCGTTGGCGCCGAATGGATTCCGTTCGACACCACCACCCTGTTCGCCGCGCCGCCGCGCAGCCCCGGCGAGTACGAGGCGAGCGCGAAGAAGCCGCGGCTGCCGCGCCGCTTACGCGCACTGACCGAATATCCGATCGTGCGGTATCACGGCAACGACGATATCGAGGCGACCGTCGCCGGCTGGCGGCCGTGGCGCGATCTCGTCGTCGAGTGGTTGCGCGAGGGGCGGTCACCGACGGTCTTCGTTCACACTCCGGACAACGCGGATTCGTTACTGCTGGCCCGGCGGTTCTACGATGACGTGCGGTCCGCCGGCGCGGAGCTTCCGGCTCTCGTGGATCCGGCGCCGATCGGGCCGATGACCTTGTTCTGAGGAAATGAACGACCGCCGTACGCCCTCTGTATACGCTTCGAATCAACTCCACCACCCACGGCCGAACCGAAACAGGGCTTGGAAATATGACCACTTCGACCACCCGGGAGCCGGCGGCGCAGCCGGCCCCGGGCCCCGCGCCGAGCACTCTGTCGCATCGGCAGATTTTGACTATTTTGTCCGGTTTGTTGCTGGGGATGTTCTTGGCGGCGCTGGATCAGAATATTGTGAGTGTGGCGATCGTCCGGATCGCGAATAGTTTGCATGGTTTCGATCAGCAGGCGTGGGCGACGACGGCGTATTTGATCACGGCGACGATTTCGACGCCGTTGTACGGCAAGTTGGCCGATATCTATGGTCGGAAGCCGTTCTATCTGTTGGCGATCGGTATTTTCGTGGTGGGTTCGGCGGCGTGTACGTTCGCGACGTCGATGTACGAGTTGGCGGCCTTCCGGGCATTCCAGGGGCTCGGCGCCGGTGGGCTGATGTCCTTGGCGTTCACCATCATCGGGGATATCGTGCCCGCTCGCGAACGCGTGCGGTACCAGGGCTATTTCATGATGGTGTTCGGCACCGCGACGGTCGCCGGCCCGGTGCTCGGCGGCTTCTTCTCCGATTACGACACGCTGTGGGGTATCGACGGCTGGCGTTGGGTGTTCCTGGTGAACGTCCCGATCGGTGTGCTCGCGCTGGCCGTGGTCGCCAAGGTACTCAACGTGCCGCACGAGCGGCAGCGCCATCGCGTGGACTGGTTCGGTGCGGTCGCGCTGGCGATCTGTGTGGTGCCGTTGCTGATCGTGGCCGAGCAGGGCCGCGGCTGGGGCTGGGAGTCACCGCGCGCGCTGCTCTGCTACGGCATCGGTGCGGTCGGACTCGTGCTGTTCGTCCTCGTGGAATTCCTGATGAAGGATGCCGCGCTGATTCCGTTGCGGCTGTTCCGGAATTCGACGTTCTCCATCACCATCCTGGGTGGTTTCATCGTCGGTATAGCGATGTTCGGCGCGATCAGTATGGTGCCGCTGTATCTGCAGGTTGTGCGCGGCTATTCGCCCACCAAGGCGGGTCTGCTGATGCTGCCGCTGGTGCTCGGCATCATGATCGGCTCGCTGATCGCGGGGCAGGTCACCAAACTGACCGGCCGCTACAAGATCCTGCCCGTGCTGGGCACCTTCGTGATCGCGTGCGGGGCGGCACTGTACGCGCAGGTGCACTACGACAGCCCGCTGTGGCAGCCGCTGGTGTACAGCGCGGTCATCGGCTTCGGCCTCGGTGGCTGTATGCAGACGTTGATCATCGCGGCGCAGAACGCGGGTCCGCGGTCGGATATGGGTGTGTCGACGGCGTCGGCGACCTTCTTCCGGCAGATGGGCGGTACGCTGGGTGTCGCGGTCTTCCTGACGATTCTGTTCAATCTGTTGCCGCACAAGATCATCGACGCGTTCGGCGGTGTGCTGCCGCCCGGCTTCGACACCGGCGAACTCGATCGGTTGCAGGCCAACACCAGCGGGATCGCGGCACTGCCGGCGCAGGTGCGCGATCCGATTCTGATCGGCTTCACCGACTCCCTGCACGGCGTGTTCTACGCCGCCGCGGGGGTGGCGCTGCTGGCCTGTGTGGTGCTGTTGTTCATGAAAGAGATTCCGCTGCAGGACAGTTCGGCGCCACCTCAGCGCGCCGAGCCGCCGCAGGACGCGCGGGCCGTAGCCGAAACCGAAGCCGCCGAGTCACCCGAACCCTGGGAGCGGGAGCCGTCGTGGGAGGCGGACGGCGAAGCCGCGCGCCCGGAATCGGCGCCGGCCCTTGCCGAACCGGCCGCGCACACCGCGTTCGCGGAGGCCGTCGGCGACGTGCCCGGCGACGCACCTGTGTCCGGACGCATCCACCGCGAAGACGGGCAATCGGTACCCGGTGCGGCGCTGACACTGATCGACCAACGGGGACACCAGGTTTCGCGCGCGACGACCGACGGTGCGGGCGGCTACCGCCTGAGCGTCCCGGACGCCGGTAATTATGTGCTGATCGTTTCCGCCGAGGGACATCAGCCCGCCGCGGTGAACGTCGCTATCGGTTCCGAACCCCAGACGGTCGATCTCACGTTGCTGGGGTCGGGGGAGCTGTCCGGCATCGTCACCGAGGGGCCGGGCCGGCCACTCGCGGGCGTGACCGTCACCCTGACCGATCGGCGCGGCGAGGTCGTCGGTGCCGCGGTGACCGGAGCCGACGGCGCCTACGCCTGTCACGGCATCGTCGCGGGCACCTACACCCTGGTCGCGGTCGCCGGACATCGCAGGCCGGATGCCACCACGTTGACCGTCCCCGAGACCGGCATGTTGCGCTACGACATCGAACTCGCGCCGACGGCGGTGCTGTCGGGCCGGGTGCGCTCCGAGCGCGGTCCGGTCGCTCACGCGCACGTGGCGGTGCTGGATTCGGGCGGCGCGGTGGTGGCCGCCGCGTTGACGGACGGGGAGGGCCGCTACCGGATCGACGATCTCCCCGCCGGGGACTACACGGTGGTGGGTCGCGGCTATCCGCCGGCCAGTGCACGGGTGGCGGTCGACGGTGAACAGATCGCCCACGACCTGCGGCTCTGCTACGACGGCGCGGCCGACAGATCGTGATCGGTATGCCGCGGCCGGTGCAGCGACACCGGGGTGCGGTGGACATGCGGTAGGTGCGGGTGGCCTCGGACCGGGCCGTATTCGGTGGCACTCGCCCCCCGGTCACCCGGCCCGATATCCCCGGGCTCGATGTCGCCGGGGTCGATGTCATCCGGCCCGATATCGCCGGATCGCAGGGCTGTGCGGTCGAGGACCCGGGCGCACAGCCGGATCACCGCCTCGTCCAGGGTGATGCCGAGTTCGGCGGCGTGCAGGGTGGCCATCTCGACGGCCCCCAGGTCGTCCACGAAAGCCGGATCGGACAGGATCTCGTCCAGGATCATGCCGCTCAGCGCCTGTTCCTGGGTCAGAAGCTCGCCGGGCAGCCAGCTCAGCAACCACTGTCCGGGAAGGGACGGCAGGCGCTGGGCAGATTCCGGGGTGACATCGCTGGTCATCAACCAGTCGGTGATATGAAGCGTCATGGCATTCCCCTTCCACCAAGCCGGCCGCTGCGGCGGTCGTTGCCGCTCCGATAAACGGAGAGCCGGTGGCTATAGCTAAATGCTAAGGACGGCTTTCCGGGGCTGTCAACTAAGCATCTGTGCTTATCTGCGATATCTTCGGGACCTCAATGCCCATCTTCAATCAGATACGCCCAGCGAATATCTGAATTGATTACCGATGAGGGGTGTGGCGGCGTGAAAGTTGGCTCTGCGGAACGCTTTCGAGCGTCGTGTGGCAGAATCCGCAGCGAGCCGGGCGCATTCGGGTTATCGGTGAGCTGCGTTCGCCGGGCGTTCATCGGAGTAATGAAAAATTGATGTTTAGCTGATGATGCGATAGGCCACATGTGATTAGAATTCCGCATCGTGACACAATCTGACCCAGACGGTGGCGAACGGATCGGCGAACTGGTGCGCCGGCTCCGAATCGAGTCCGGTCTCACCCAGGCCGCGCTGGCCAAACAGGCGGACTGTTCACGCAGCCTCGTTCAGCAGATCGAGAACGGCACCCGCGTGCCGCCGCTGCCGCTGCGGGAACGTCTGAGTTCGGCGCTGGGACAGGAACTTCCGATGGACGGCGTCGCCGGCTCGTCCGAACCCGGCGGGCATTACGACCTGCGGATGCGTTTCAACGTGCTTCTCGGCAAGGACCCCGGAGTCGTGGATCGGGTGCTGACGATCGCGCAGACCGTGCTCGACGCCCGCGGTGCGCGCGAGGAGGTGGAGCCGTTGCGCCTCATCGCCGCTCGCCAGCTCGAGCGCGCGGAAGAGCTGCTGGCGCAGATACCTTCGCGCAGTGCGACGGTGTGGGAGTGGAATACGGTCAACGACTGGCTGACCATTCTGGAACAGGCCGAACAGTCCGTGCGCGCAATCCACACCGCCGACCTGGGCACCATCGGCGGTGACGTCGGCGACGATTACCATGCCGCGATCGTGCGCCTCGCCGATGCGGTGCACGAGCCGCGAGTCACGGTGCGGCGCATGTACGTGCTGGATCGCATCGAAGATGTGTGGCCCTACGACGACAAGCTGTGGTGGCAGGCGCGCTCCGGTGTCGAGAGTGTGCTGGTGAAGCGGGAGCACGCGCGCAACGCGCAGAGCATGCTGGTCGTCGACGACCGGTATGTCTGTGTCGGGGAATACGACTACTCCCGCCAGACCCGGGTCGCGACGCGCTTCTCGGTGCTCAAACACGATGTGGCGTTCGCGGTCCGGCGCTTCGAGAAACTCTACGACCTGCGGCGCATCGGTTCGGCGATCGTGGTCAACGATCTGCTGGCCGACCCGCGGCTGGCCCGGTTCGACCGCCTGGGCGATGGTGAGGGACGGGACCTGTTCCGCGAGACGCTCCTTCGCGCCTGGGACGACATCCCGACCCCCGGCCAGGCGTCACTGGAAACAGGGCGGCTGTGACGAGCGGCCCCCGGCATACCGAGCGGGCCGCCGCCGCGATGATCCTGCGTTCGGAGGAGCGCAAGAAGGAACTGCGCCGGCAGCTGTCGGAGACCGCGCCGTTTCCCGGCCGATCCGGTCGCCGGTATGACGGTGTCCTGGACGCGTATCACGGCGAGACCGGATTCGAGATCGATCCGGCGGCGGCGCGCGCCCTGCGGCGGGCGTGGAACGACCTGGCGCCGCATCGGATCCGGCGCAGAGGTCTGCCGGACTACGACAAGCGGCAACCGCTCGAGTTGCGGGAGTCGGCCGCCGCCCGCCTGTTCGACCGGCTGCACCGCCCCGCCGACGGAATGGCCGGCGTCCGGGTTCGTCCCGACGAGGTTGTCGTCTGCCCGTATTCGAGCATGCTGATGCTCGAGGAGGTGATCGCGACCGTCGTGCGTCCCGGCGGAGTGATCGTGTGCCCCGAGGGCTTCTACAAGAACTTCGCCACCCACATAGCGAAATTCGATGTGCGCGTGGTGGTTCCGGCGGCCACGCCGGACGATTCGTTCCGCATCGACCCGATCGCACTGGCCCGGGAACTGGCACGCCACGGTGATGCCGTCTGTGCCGTACTGCTGACGCTACCGGGCAATCCGGTCGTCACGCGGTACTCGCCGGACGAATTGCGGGAAATCGCAGAGGTTCTCGTCGCGGCCGATGTTCCGGTGGTCTGCGATATGGCCTTCGACCGGCTCGTCGGCGGACATATCCCGCTCGCCGCGCTGGAGGTGCCGACCGCGCACGGCTCGGTCCGGTTGTACGACCGGATGGTGACCGTCACGGGTAATTCGAAGGGCTACAACGCTTTCGGGCCGTGCAAACTGGGCGCGGCGTGCACCGGCGACGCGCAATGGCTGGAGCGTATCCGGGCGCGACTCACGATCGCTTTTCAGCGTGAGAGTACGCATCTGGTGCGCGCGGTGCTGGACCATACGCCCGACGCCTATTTCGAGCACAACCGGAAGCTGGTGCGCGAACAGTTCGACACCGCTCTGGACCGGATCGCCGCGATCGATGCCGAATTCGGGTCGAATGTTCTGCGGCCGCTGGGCTCCGGCGCGAGCATGTTCCTGTCCGTCGTCGTCGATCCCGCCCTGCTGGACGCGGCAGGAGTGGGCGACAGCGCCGAGCTCGAGGACCTCTTGCTGGCCGGTGCGGGAATCGACAGTGTCGCGCTCGGGCGCACCGGATCACCGCGGACGGGTGTGCGGCTCAACGTCCTCGCACCCCGGCACGGACCCGGCACCGAATCGCGGGAGTTGATCGACGAACTGTTCGACCGGCTCGGCGGGCTGGTCGCGGAGCTGGCCGGTGGCGCCACCTACCGCGACATCCTGCGTCGGCGCGGTCTCGCGGAGCCACCGGCGTGATCGTCGGTGTGCTGCGCGAAACCGCCGCCCGGGAACGGAGGGTGGCGCTGACGCCGGACGGAGTCCGATGCCTGATCGCGGCCGGGATGCGGGTCGTAGTGGAGGCCGGCGCCGGACGGTCGGCCGGATTCGACGACGCCGCCTACCGATTCGCGGGTGCGGCCCTCGTCGGCGATCCGGGCGCCGTCGTCGCGGCCTGCGATGTGCTGGCGTGGGTGAAGCCGACGTCCCACGATCTGCGCGCGATGTCGCGGCGGCCGCAGCTCACGCTGATCGGCTTCCAGGACCCGCTGCGGCGAGCCGCGCAGATCGCCGAACTGCGCGGTTCGGGCGTGGAATCGATTGCGTTCGAGCTGTTTTCCCACGAGGCCGGTGCCTTGGACGCGCTTTCGGCGATGAGCCGGATCGCCGGCAGGGTGGCCTACCTCGCGGGCCGGCGGCTGGTGCCGCGCACCGTGCGCAGGCCGATCCGTTCCCTGATTCTGGGATGCGGGCCGGCGGGACTGTCGGCCGTCGCGGCGGCAGCCGCCTGCGGGGCCGAACCGCCGGTGGTGCTGGGGCGTCGGCCCGAACTGCGACCGGCGCTGAACGCGCAGGGTCCCAACGTCTTTCACTGGTCCCACGACGTCGACACCGCCTGCGTCCTGGAGCGGATCCGCGCGGACAAACCGGATCTGATCTTCTGCGCCGCGGTGCGGCGTGGACAACGGGCTCCGCTGCTGGTCGACGGGACCGCACTCGACGCGCTCGGGGACGGCGCGGTCGTGGTCGACCTGACCGCCAAGGCGGGTGGCAACTGTGCGGCGACCGTCACCGACGCGACCGTGGCGCTGCCCAACGGCGTCGTGGTGACCCACCGCTCGAACTATCCGGCGCGCCGACCGGCCCCGGCCAGCCGGGCCTACAGTGCGGCGGTAACCGCCGCGATACTGCGACTGGCGGAATCCGGCCTGCCGCGTGATCAGACGGTGTCGGATGTCTTCGCTTCGAATGCTTCGGCCACGATCGGACGGACCTGATCCATTCCGGCGCCCGGTTGTTCGCGCCGCACCGACGTCATATCCACGTCGGGCAGTCCGCACGCGACGGCCCACTGCCACGGTTCCAGATCGCCGTCGACGTTCATGGCGAAGCCGTGGCTGGTGACGCCGCGGCTCTGCCGCATGCCGATGGAGACGATCTTGCGGCCCGTCTCGACGGTCCACACGCCGGTGAGCAGTTCCGCGCCCGGCGGGGTGTCGCGGCGTTGCGCCCGGATGCCCAGCCGGTCGAGCGCGGCGACCAGGCGGTGTTCCACCTCGCGGATGTAGTCGACCACGCCCTCGCCGTCACCGAGCTTGACGACGAGGTATCCGACCAGCTGCCCCGGGCCGTGATAGGTGAGCTGCCCGCCGCGGGTGGTCTCGACCACCGGAATCCCGTGGTCCGGATCAGGCAGATGCGCACTCGGCGTCCGGCGCCCGATCGTATAGACCTGCGGATGGCTGAGCAGCCACAACGTATCCGGCCGTTCGTCGCGCTGGCGTTGTTCCACCAGTTCGGCCATGCGCTCCATGGCCTTGTCGTAGTCGACGAGTTCGTCCTGGATCAGTGTCAGCGGCCGCGACCTCATGATCCGAGAATACGGCCGGGGCGGCGGGCGACGTCGGGCACCGGTCCGCGGTACGCCATTTCTCAATACGCCTCGGTGTTGAGCTTGTCTCGCGCCGGCAGCGCGTCGCCGCGCAACGTGACCCGATCGATGGGCAAGCCGCCGTCGAGGCTGGACAGCGTGCCGGTATCGCCGCGCAGCGTCAGCTCGTCACCGCCGAGGGACAGATGTTCCAGCTCGGTCTCGGCGGCAGCGGGCGCGGGGTGGCGCCGGTTGTGGACGATGCTGCTGAGGTAGGCCGCGACGATGATCCCGACTCCCAGCAGCCCGGTGACGACCTCGTTCAGGTGGTGGCCGGTGGAGACCAGCAGGATTGCCGCGAGTGCGCCGATCGCCCAGTGCGCACCGTGTTCGAGATAGATGTACTCGGCCAGCGTGCCGCGCCGGACCAGGTAGACGGTGATCGACCGGACGAACATCGCGCCGATCAGTCCCAGCCCCAATGCGATGACGATCGGATCCGCGCTGATGGCGAAGGCGCCGATCACTCCGTCGAAGGAGAACGAGGCGTCCAGCACTTCGAGATACACGAAGCCGAAGAAGGCGGCGCGACCGGTCAGCAGGGCGGCGCGGGAGGGGCCCTGGCCGGGCTGGTCGTTCTCGAAATGGGCGCCGAGGCCGTCGACGAGGAAATAGGTGGCCATGCCGAGGGCGCCGGAGACCATGACGACGTCGGCCTTGTTGTTCGGCGCGAGCACACCGGCGGTGAGCACCAGCGCGATGAGCGCGATCACCACGGTGAACATCGAGAATCGCCCGATCCGCGCCAGCGGCCGCTCGAGCCAGCTCAGCCAGGTGACCTCACGCTGGGCGCAGATGTAGTTCAGGAACAGCAGCAGCAGGAACATCCCGCCGAAGGCCGCGATCTTCGGATTGGCGTCGTTGAGCAGCGTCTCGTAGCTCGGCCGGCCGTCCGGGAAGAAGGGCGCGCCGCCGGCGGGTGGGTTCATCGCCAGCCGCAGCGCCTCGATCGGGTCCAGATGTGCGCCGATCGCTACCACCACCAGTGGGAACACCAGGCGCATGCCGAAGACCGCGATCACCATTCCCACGGTGAGGAAGATGCGCTGCCAGAACGCGCTCATGCGTTGCAGGACACTGGCATTGACCACCGCGTTGTCGAACGACAGCGATACCTCGAGAACGCCGAGGGCTGCGACCAGCACCACGGCCTCCGGCCCGCCGTACAGCACCGCGACGACGAGGGACGCCGCGGCAACCAGGAACGACAGGGCGAAAACTCGCACGAACATGCCGATGCCTTTCGTCAATTCGACACCCGCGGGGGGTATGACCTCGCGGGTTACAGCATTCAGAGTGCTCGCAACCCTGCCCTCGATTGTGACAGTTGAAGTGGTCCGGCGACAATCGACAGCTAGTACCAGTGGTGGGACTGCCAGAATGCCCACGCTCCGTCGGGGCTGCCGTACCGCTCGACCATGTAATCGTAGGTCCAGCGGATCTGGGTCACCGGGTTGATCATCCAGTCCACGCCGTGCGAGGCCATCCGCTCCGGCGGCAACGCCTGCCCGAGGCCGTAGGCGCCCGATTCCGGATTGACGGCGAACGGATTCCAGCTGCTCTCGTGGGTGATCACGTTGTCGAACGAGGGGAACTGCGGGGCCGGAACGATCGTGAGGGCGACCGTCTTCATCGGCAGGCCGAGCAGCAGACCCGCGGTGGCGGAACCGGAGGATCCCGCCGAACCCGAGGCCGAACCGGATGCCGATCCGGAGGTGTCGGCGCAGGCGGGGCCGCAGTCGGCGCCGGCCGTCGCGGCGAGGGCCGCCGGTGCTCCGATCAGCCACAGGGCGCAGAACGCGGCGAGGGCGGCGCGGCGCAGAGGGAACCCAGGTGTCGTCTCGGTCACAATTTCGCTGCCGGTCGGGGCGGGTTCCGAAGATGGCGGCAAGGTTGCCGAGCCGATCGGTGATGCGGAGGTGACCGGAAAATGCGTTGCCGAATCGGTGGGCTTCGCGGTCTGATTTGTCGGCTGGGCCGGAATTCGGGCGGGCTCGATTGGCGCAGACATGGTCAGCTCGGTCCCTCCGTGTCGACTTGCCGATCGATCAGAGTCGGAAATGCGACAGGTCGAGCAAACCACCGGTAATCCCGGGATGTCCGGATTGGGATCGGCGTGTCCGGCGCGGGCTTCCCGGGTGTGGGCCGGGGTACGTGCGAGCGGTATCCGAACGTATGTATAGTTGGCCTCAGCAACTAGTTGTACATGCTAATCAAATGCGTCGCGGGGAGTAAGGAAACTCGATCATGGTCGTCGATGCCCGTGATCCCGGCGCCGGCGTCACCGAACAGGATGTGGCCGATCGACTCGGCGGCCAGCTGATCCGGTTGATGCGGGCGATCGGCAGAACCAAATCGCACATAGCCAAGTACGGTCCGGACGGTCTGGAGCGATCGGCCTATTCTGTGCTGTTCTGCCTGGTCCACGACGGTCCGCAGCGGACGGGGAAGCTGGCGGACACCTTGCATACCGAAACATCGACCATCAGCAGGCAGACCAGATCGCTGGTGGCACACGGCCTGGTGGAACGCCGGGCCGACCCCGTGGACGGACGGGCCTGCGTGCTGGCGCCCACCGCCGAAGGGGTGCGGGTCTTCGAGGAGAACCGCCGCAACCGCAACCGCTGGCTGGCCGAGGTGATGGCCGAGTGGTCCGCCGACGAACAGGCCAGATTGACCGATCTCCTCGAGCTGCTCGTCAGCGGCATCGAAGAATCCACAGCTGAAAAGTCCACCGCAACAGCCGAATCGAATTAGGGCTTACATACACATGACGACTTCGACCAGTGAGGCTCCGCCGGCGCAGCCGAACGCTCCGACCGTCGCGCCGGCGGCGGATGTGCGACCGTCTCTGTCGCATCGGCAGATTTTGACTATTTTGTCCGGTTTGTTGCTGGGGATGTTCTTGGCGGCGCTGGATCAGAATATTGTGAGTGTGGCGATCGTCCGGATCGCGAATAGTTTGCATGGTTTCGATCAGCAGGCGTGGGCGACGACGGCGTATTTGATCACGGCGACGATTTCGACGCCGTTGTACGGCAAGTTGGCCGATATCTATGGTCGGAAGCCGTTCTATCTGTTGGCGATCGGTATTTTCGTGGTGGGTTCGGCGGCGTGTACGTTCGCGACGTCGATGTACGAGTTGGCTGCGTTCCGCGCGTTCCAGGGCTTGGGTGCCGGTGGCCTCATGTCGCTGGCCATGACCATCGTCGGCGATATCGTCCCCCCGCGTGAACGGGCCCGGTACCAGGGCTATTTCATGATGGTCTTCGGCACCTCGACCGTGCTCGGCCCGGTGCTGGGCGGCCTGTTCTCCGATTACGACACGCTGTGGGGTATCGACGGCTGGCGTTGGGTGTTCCTGGTGAACGTCCCGATCGGCGTGGTCGCGCTCGGGGTCGTGGCCAAGGTGCTCAACGTCCCGCATCAGCGGCAGAAGCTGAACGTCGACTGGTGGGGCGCGATCGCGCTGGCGATCTGTGTGGTGCCGTTGCTGATCGTGGCCGAGCAGGGCCGCACCTGGGGCTGGGGCTCCGGCGATTCGGTGATCTGCTACGCCATCGGCGCGGTGGGCCTGGTGTTGTTCATCGGAGTGGAATACCTGATGAAGGATTCCGCGCTGATTCCGCTGCGGCTGTTCAAGAATTCCACCTTCTCGGTCGTGATGATCGGTGGTTTCATCGTCGGTATCGCGATGTTCGGCGCGATCAGTATGGTGCCGCTGTATCTGCAGGTTGTGCGCGGCTATTCGCCGACCGAGGCGGGTCTGCTGATGCTGCCGCTGGTGCTGGGCATCATGATCGGCTCGATGATCTCCGGTCAGGTCGTCAAGCGCACCGGCCGCTACAAGATTCTGCCGGTGGTCGGCACCTTCCTGGTGACCGTGGGCGCGCTGCTCTACGCCCAGCTGCATTTCGACAGCGCGATGTGGCAGGTGCTCGCGATCGGCGCGCTGGTCGGCCTGGGCCTGGGCTGCTGTATGCAGACGTTGATCATCGCGGCGCAGAATGCCGGTCCGCGGTCGGATATGGGTGTGTCGACGGCGTCGGCGACCTTCTTCCGGCAGGTCGGCGGTACGCTGGGTGTCGCGGTCTTCCTGACGATTCTGTTCAATCTGTTGCCGCACAAGATCACCGACGCCTTCGGTGGACATCTGCCGCCCGGGCTCGACGCCGGCAAGCTGAACCAGCTGCAGGCCAATACCGCCGGAATCGGCGCGCTCCCGCAGCAGATCAAGGATCCGATCCTGATCGGGTTCACCAACTCGATGCACGGCGTGTTCTACGCCGCGGCGGGCGTGGCCCTGCTGGCCTGCATCGTCATGATGTTCATGAAAGAGATTCCGCTGCAGGATGCTTCGACGCCCGCCCCGGCGCCGAAGGATCCGGTCGAGACGGCCGAAGCCGAGTGGGCCGAGAACCAGGTGTGGGAGGGTGCCGCCCAGGCGCTCTCCGAGCCCGAACCGGTTCTCGCCGCCGCGGCGGCAGGTCGGCACGCCGCGGCCAACGGCCACGAATCACATCGAATTGCGGAGGTTTCGGCGATGACAAACACCCCTGTCGTCAACTCCCACGGCAGCGGCCACGCCATCGGCGGGCAGGTGCAGCGGGCCGACGGCCGACCGGTCGCGGGCGCCGCGCTGACACTGATCGACCAACGTGGACACCAGGTTTCGCGTTCGACCGGCGACAGCGGCGGCCGCTATTCGATCGAGCCGCCCGGCGCGGGTAGCTACGTGCTGATCGTCTCGGCGAACGGTCATCAGCCGGCCGCGGTGAATGTCACCGCCGACGGACGTACCCAGCGTCTCGATCTGACCCTGCAGGGTTCGGGCGAGCTGTCGGGTACGGTCCGGACCGCCGTCGCCGGACCGCCGCTGGCCGGTGCGACCGTCACCCTCACCGACCTGCGTGGTGAGGTGGTCGGCGCGGCCGTCACCGACGCGTCCGGCAACTACCTCTGCCACGGTGTGGTCTCGGGGACCTACACCCTGGTGGCGGTGGCCGAACACATGCGCCCGAGCGCGACCGCGCTGGTCGTGCCCGACAGTGGTCTGCTGCACCACGACATCGAGCTCTCGCCGATGGCGGTGCTGACCGGAACCGTGCTCGCCGACGGTGGTGCGGTGCTGGACGCGGAGGTCACGGTGCTGGATCGCTCCGGAACCCCGATCGGGACCACTCGCACCGACGAGAACGGCCAGTACGTCCTGACCGATCTCAGCGAGGGTGAGTACACGGTGGTCGCGCGCGGTTATCCGCCGGTGACCAGCCGGGTCACCGTCGGCGGCGGCGAGGTCGAGCACGATGTCCGGCTGGGTTACGACGGTGACGAGGGCGATCGCCCGGCCGCCGAGCCCACCGGAGTCGCCGGCACGAACGGTGCCGCGACGAACGGAGAACGGAACGGGGTGCGGCACAATGGTGTCGAACCCAGTGGTGTCGATCAGAACACGGAGCTGTCATGAGCGGTTTGACCGCACAGGTTCGCAATTCCGATGGCTGGCCGGTGCCGGGTGCGCTGCTGACCGTGACCGATCTGACCGGTCGCCAGCTCGCCCGGGCGGTGGCCGACGAGACCGGGGCCGCGGCCACCGAGCCGCTGCCCGCCGGTATGCACACCGCGGTGGTGACCGCCCCCGGCTACCAGCCGGTGGCGCAGATAGCGCGGATATCCGCTTCCGGCAGTGGGCAATTGGGTGCGGTGGCGTTGCAGTCGGAGGCGAGCTCCGTCGGCACGCCGGCGCCCGGCCCGTGGACCATCGACCCGGTGCATTCCACGGTCGTGGCCACCGCCCGCCACCTCGGTATCGCGAGTATCAAGGCGCGCTTCGCCGAGGTGGGTGGCCGGCTGGATGTGGCCCGGAACTTCGAGCAGACAACCGGATTCGCCGAGATCAAGGCGGCCAGCATCGATACCGGAATCGGGATGCGCGACGACCATCTGCGCTCGGCCGACTTCCTCGATGTCGAGAGCTACCCGCTGATCGGCTTCACCGGAACCGGATTGCGGCGCACCGGCGCCGATACCTGGGTGATGCCCGGTGAATTGGAGTTGCACGGACAGCGCCGCCCGGTGGAGCTGGACCTGACCTACGGCGGTTCGGGACCCGACCCGTGGGGCGGGGTCCGCGCCGCCTTCCATGCCGAGACCCATTTGCACCGCAACGATTTCGCGATCGACTACAACGCCGTCGTCCGCGCCGGCGTCGCCGCGGTGGGCACCACGGTGAAGGTCGAGCTGGATATCGAACTGGTGCAGGGAGATTCGCTGCCGCAGATGTAGCGGGCGGGCCGGCCGGGGCCGGTCAGCTCGCGTGGCGTTCCGGGACGACCCAGATGCGCTGCACCGCGGGGAATTCCGTGGTGTCGGCGTTGGGGTCGACCTCGATCTCTGGATCGAATTCCGGATACCAACGCGTCATGCCCGCAAGGGAATTCGCCGCACCGGGAATGTCCAGTTGCAGCTCGATGGTGTCGGTGAACGGGTCGATCACCGCGGCGTGGCGGGCCGGCTCCGGCGCCGCGTGGCGCGGGCGAAATCGTAGCCGATCGATGAAGTCATCGACGGAGGTGTATCCGGCCTCGTAGATCTCGGCCAGCAATCGTTCGGCGGGCGACGGGGCGTGGGATCCGCGCATACTGTCCCTCGATTTATCGATGTTTCACACTACGGTGTTGTTCAGGGGCGATGGGGGCTGTCGGGGACGCAGCCCCCATCTGACCTGATTTTGCGACAGCAGGACGCTGTGGGCATGGCGACCCGCTCTGCAAGCCCCGAGCTATCGAGGCAGTCCGAGCCTAAGCCACTTCGTGGCAACCGCACGGCATTTCGGGGGAAACTTCACTGATTCGCAGACGCGAAATTCGTTGCGCCAGGCCGTACCAGACGGTCGTATTGAATCGCCCACCACACCTGTGCGCCGGTGTGGGCCCGGCGCAGATCGCACCCGGTCAGCTCCTCGAAACGAGCGATGCGATAGCGGACCGTATTCGGATGCACGATCAGTCGCTGTGCGGTCGCCTCGATGCGCATCCCGGTATCGAGATATGCGGTGACGGTATCGATCAGCGTCGTCGCCGAGCCGCTGCTGCCCAACGGCGCGAGATAGCGGCGCACGAGTTCGGCGCCCAGTTCGGGATCGGCCGCGACCCCGGGCAGCAGGCCGAGACCGTCGAATTCACAGGTGCCGGTATGGCCGAGAGCGGCTGCGGTGGCGAGGGCGCGGCCCGCCAGCCGAAATGAGCGCGGGGCCTCGGCGAGCGGGCACGGCGGCCCGAACGCCAGCAGTGCCGTACCCGGGATGTGGATCGTGCGATCGGTGAATCCGGCGTAATCCCCGTCGATCACGGTGCGGAAGGCGTAATCGGCGCCCTGGGGTCGCAGCAGACGGTCGAATTCGGCCGGCGGCGCGGCGTCGGCGCGGGCGCGGAAGGCCCGGTATTCGGCGTCGGCGCGCAGGCCGTAGCGCTGGATGCCCAACGTCAGTTCGGTGGCCGAGATCGTGCCCGCCAGCACCGCCCGGGTGAATTCCGCGCGCTGGATGCGGTCGTGGCCGGCCCGGGTGCGCTCGACCTCGTGGTGGGCGTCGGAGAAGGAGGTCGCGGCCTCGTCGACCAGGCGCAGCAGGTCCCTGGTGATCTCGAACAGCACCGCGTCGTCGGCGCCGCATTCGGCCGCGACCGCGCTCAAGGTCTCGAGATGCAGCCGTTCGGCGAGGCGCCAGGCTCGCAGCAGCGCTTCCATCGACACGTCCTGAGTGGCGCGGATGCGGCCGTAGTCGGTCATCCGGGCGCCCTCGGGCGGCTCGATATCGGCCGTACCGGCGAGGGAGGCGAACAATCGGTCCATGATCGCCGTCGTCGTCGGGAGCAGATCGGCCGCCTCGATCGTGCGGTAGTCCGGAATCTCGGCGCGGGCCCGGTCGACGATGCGGGCCGCGAGGGCGTCGCGCTCGGCCCGCATCCGCACCAGCAAGCGCTGCCGCGGGGAACTCGGGACCTCGGACGATTCGCTCATGACAGGCCCGAGGATACGACGCGCCTTTGGAGAAACCAACAAAACGCACCCCTGAACTTCGACACGGAATCCATGGCCGCCCGCCATGTGGTGCACGACACTCAACGGTGTTCCTCCGGACGGGTCTCGGCCGCCTCGATTTTGGACTGACGGAGCGAGGGAGCGCAGCGACTGAGCGGAGGAAGGAAAAATCGAGGCCAAGGGGCCGAGACCCCGCCGTAGCGAAGCGAAGGCAGAAGGCACAGCGCATGTATCTCACTCAGGGCCTGCACCGGGCCGTCCAGCAGAACCCCGACGGGGTCATGTCGATCTGCGGGGATCGCACCCGCACCTTCGCCGAGGGCGCCGACCGGGTGGCGCGGCTCGCCGGGGCGTTGCGGCAGCTCGGTGTCGGCGAGGGTGACCGGGTCGCGATTCTGGCGCTCAACAGTGACCGGTATCTGGAGTACGTGCTGGCGGTGCCGTGGGCCGGGGCAGCGCTGAATCCGGTCAACATTCGCTGGAGTCCGGCCGAAATCGCCTATTCGCTGGAGGATTCCGAGACCGCGGTCCTGCTGGTCGACGATGTCTTCGCCGCGATGGTGCCGGCGCTGCGGGCAGCCGCGCCGGTGCTGCGCACCGTGATCCACTGCGGGGACGGTCCCACACCCGACGGCATGCTGTCGTACGAGGAACTGATCGCCGGCGCGGATCCTGTCGAGGACGCTCGCCGCGGTGGTGACGCCCCGGCCGGAATCTTCTATACCGGCGGCACCACCGGTCACCCCAAGGGCGTGGTGCTCAGCCATGCCGGGCTGCAGATCTCGGGCCTGGGCAGCTTGTCGACCGGATATCTGGCGCAGCCCGGCGCCCGCTATCTGCATGCCGCGCCGATGTTCCATCTGGCCGACCTGGCCGGTTGTGTCACCCAGATCATGATGGGCGGCGCCCAGGTGATGGTCCCGGCGTTCGACCCCGTCGCGGTGATGACAGCGATTGCCGAGCACCAGGTTACGGATACGCTGCTGGTGCCGGTGATGATCCAGATGATCGTCGACCATCCGCGGGTGAGCGATTTCGATCTGTCCAGTGTGCGCGGCATCGTGTACGGGGCCTCCCCGATCGCGCAGGCCGTGCTCGAGCGCGCCATGCGCGCGTTCCCGCAGGCGCGTTTCGCCCAGGCCTACGGGATGACCGAATTGTCGCCCGTGGCAACGCTGCTCGGTCCCGACGACCACCTGGCCGGACGGTTGCGTTCGGCGGGCCGCGCGGCTCCGCACGCCGAGGTGCGCATCGCCGACGCCGAGGACGACGAGGTGCCGCGCGGGACCGTCGGCGAGATCCTGGTGCGCGGCGGCCATGTGATGCTCGGGTACTGGAACCGGCCCGAGGAGACCGCGGCGGCGCTACGCGGCGGCTGGATGCACACCGGCGACGGCGGCTATATGGACGACGAGGGCTATGTCTACATCGTCGACCGGATGAAGGACATGATCGTCAGCGGTGGCGAGAACGTGTATTCCGCCGAGGTGGAGAACGCGGTCTCCGCACATCCGTCGGTAGCGGCGTGCGCGGTGATCGGTGTCCCGGACGAGGAGTGGGGCGAGCGGGTGCACGCGGTGATCGTGTGCCACGCCGGCGCCACCGTCACCGTCGAGGAGATCCGAGACCACGCCAAGCAGTTGATCGCCGGCTACAAGGCTCCGCGCACCATCGAACTGGTCGACGCCCTGCCGGTCTCCGGTGCCGGCAAGATCCTCAAACGGGAACTGCGCAAACAGTATTGGGGCGAGGCGGAGCGGCAGGTCCACTGAGCGTGTCAGCGCAGCAGGCCGGCCAGGTGCGGTAGCGCTTCGACGGGATGGGCGGCGCTGATTCCGGCGGCGACCTCCCGGAATTCCCAGCCGTGGCTCTGTTTCAGCCGAGGGGCCGATCGGTGGGCAGATTGACGTAACTCGGTGCGTTCGGATCCAGGCGCAGATGCTGGGGCTTGAGTTCCGAATCGTTGAGCATCGGGCGGAACGGCATGGCCTTGGGCGCGTTGGCCGCGAACAGATCGATACGCAGCCGATGTCCGATCTGGAGCCGCGCCTGGGTCGGGATCACCGCGATGTCGAGGCCCACCGGTTCGCCGGGCGTCACCGGCTGCCGCGCCGCGGCGGTGAGGAGATGGAACGGAACGGTGTAGTCGCCGTTGGCGGATCGGGAGCTGCGGGCATCGTCGACGGCGCGCATGGAGACGGTGAGCTGGCCGGTGGTCAGGGCCGTGGAGGTGCCGTCGGGTGCGACGTCGTTGACGGTGGCGCTCCAGAATCCGTCGGTGGCGTCCTGCACGGTCTCGAGGTGGATGTCGATCGGCCCGGAGATGGCGGTCGGCGCCGACACCGGGGCGCTGGTGAAGGTCAGCGCATCGTGTTCGGCCACCCGGGAGTCCTTGGCGCAGGTGTCGAGCATCGCGGCCGAACCGGCCGAACCCTGGGCCGCGTCCCGTGAGCAGAGGGTCGCCAGCCCCGGCGCCACGGTGAGTGCGGAGACCTCGGCCGGCGGCTGGGCGCTCAACGAGCCGTCGTGCACGGCCGCATCGGTGGTTCCGCTGGGCGCGGCGGTCAGGTAGATCCGGCGGTGGTCGGCTCCGGGCTGCGGGTACTGCGGCAGTGTCACCCAGCCGCCGCCCTGTTCCTTCAGCACGATGGGGCCGTAGCCGTCGATACCGTTGTCGATGTCCTTGAGCCACTTGTCGAACCACGCTCGCTGCAGCACCTCGAGCCGCGGCGGGGCGCCGGGTACGCCGGTGCCGGCGCCGGGATTGGCGTGATAGGTGTCGCCGATCACGAGTTGCTTGCGACCGGCCGGCAGCGGGATGGCCTGATAGATCTTGGTGGCGCTGTTGGCGAAGATGTCGTGCCAGCCGCCGTAGACGAAGGTGGGCACGGTGACTCGTTCCGGATGGCCGGTGAGGGCCTGGCGGAAATCGCTGCCGGAGTCGAGCGCGTCCGACAGGGCGGGCGGCATATCGTCCATCGACGGCGTCAGCAGGGCCTGCGCGAGCAGGTCGACATTGGTGGCCGGATCCGCCACCCGGGAGGCGAGCCATTTCCAGTCGAAGGTTCCGTCGAAGATCGACTTCAGGTCGGGGATCAGCTTGAGCTGATTGACCGTTTGGAGCCACATCGGCAGGAAGGTGGTGCCGACGCCGCCGCCCGGCGCCACCACATCGCGCATGAGATCGCTGCCGGGGACGACCGGGAAGATGGCGCGGAGCGCGGCCGGGGCGTCCTCTGCCGCGCGCAGCTGGTTGATCGCCGCGTACGAGCCGCCGCTCATCGCCACCTTGCCGTTCGAGAACGGTTGTGCCGCAGCCCAATCGATCACTTCGCGGGTATCGAGCTGTTCCCGCGCGCCCAGGGTCTCCCAATTGCCCTGGGACTGTCCGGTGCCGCGCACATCGGCGACCACCAGCGTGTAACCGCTGCGGATCAGATTGCGGTCCAGGCCGAGGACGGTCGGCACGGTGCCGCCGTCGAGGGCGTGCAGCAGGTCGCCGAAGCTGCTGATCGGGGTGCCGGAGAGGTTGATCTGCCGCACCAGCGACATCACCAGCGGCTGCAGTTGCGGATTCTCCACCGCCGAGCCGACCAGATCGGTCATCAGCTTGGTGTAGGGCGTGAGATTGACGATGGTCGGCAGTGGCTGGGCGACCACGGCGCCGGAGGCGTCGACCGGCCGGTAGACGTCGGCCTTCAGCAGCACCCCGTCGCTCATCCGGATCGTCACATCGGAATCCACGTGGACGTCGGGATATTGCTGCGGGCCGTCGTGCACGGCGGTCCA
>NZ_BAFQ01000282.1 GCF_000308375.1 Nocardia aobensis NBRC 100429
CGGCGGCAGGCGGGGCGGCGCGGGCGCTGACCGTCCTGGCCGCGATCGTGCGCCGGCCCGTATTCTGGTTGCTGGCAGGCGGTTTCGCGATCTGCGGGGCCTCCACCAACGGATTGGTCGGCACCCATTTCGTCAGTGCCGCACACGATCACGGCATGCCACCCACCACCGCGGCCGGACTGCTGGCCACCGTCGGCATCTTCGATGTCGCGGGCACGATCGCCTCGGGCTGGCTCACCGACCGCATCGGCTCGCGGTACCTGCTGACGATGTACTACGCGCTGCGCGGCCTCTCGCTGGTGATCCTGCCGATGCTGTTCGCTCCCGATGTGCGGCCGAGCATGTGGGTGTTCGTCATCTTCTACGGCCTGGACTGGATCGCGACGGTGCCGCCGACGGTCGCGCTGTGCCGCGAACACTTCGGCGCCGACGGTCCGATCGCCTTCGGCTGGGTGTTCGCCTCGCATCAGATCGGCGCCGCGATCGCCGCGTCCGGCGCCGGCGTCATCCGCGACATGCAGGGCAGCTACCAGCTCGCCTGGTTCCTCGCCGGAGGTCTGTGCGCGGTGGCGGCGGTGATGTCGCTGAGCATTCGCCAACCGCGTCCGCGAGAGGCGCTGGCGCAGTAGAGTTTCAATCCCGGCTCCACCGTTCCCGATGAGGGAGGTCGTGCAGTGCCCGTGGTTTCCGTGCCGATCCGGCCCCGGCTGATTGCCGCGGCGCTGACCGGCGTCGCAATTCTGTTCGTCGCTTGCGGATGCGGATCGTCGTCGAAACCCGCGCCCGCGAGCACCTCATCCGCCGCCGCGACCACCTCGCCGGCCCCGGCCGTCCATCCGCTCGACGAGCCCACGCTGCGCGGCATCGTCGAGTCGGTGGCGCGGCCGGCGTCGGTGCCGGGAGTCGTGGCCTTCGTCCGCACCGCCGCCGGCGAGGTGGGCACCTCCTACGGCACCCGGACCTTCGGCGGCGGCCCGGCGGTCACCGCGGCCGATCACGTGCGCATCGGTTCGGTCACCAAGACCTGGACCGGCACGGTGATCCTGCAACAGGTCCAGGAACACAAACTGGCCCTCGACGATCCGGTCTCGAAGTACCGGACCGATGTGCCCGGCGGCGGGGCGATCACCATCGCGCAGCTGCTCGATATGCGCAGCGGCCTCTTCAACTACAGCGAGACCCGCGAACTGGCCGAGGCCATGGACGCCGACCCGGGCCGGGTGTGGCAGCCCGACGAACTGCTCGCCATGGCCTACGCGCACCCGCCGTATTTCCCACCGGGACAGGGCTATCACTACTCGAACACCAATACGATCCTGCTCGGGCTGATCGCCGAACAGCTGGACGGCAAACCGCTCGAGCAGATCATGCGGGACCGGCTCTTCGGCCCGCTCGGCCTGACCCAGAGCTCGTTCCCCGCGCGCACCTCCGCGACCGTGCCCGACCCGCATCCGCAGGGCTACATGTACGGCACCAACGTCGTGACGATGGGATCCCCGCCGGCGCTGCCGCCCGAGATGCAGGCCGAGGCCAAGGCGGGCCGGCTGCTGCCCGGTGATCGCACCGCGGACAATCCCTCCTGGGCATGGGCCGCGGGCGCGGGAATCTCCACGGTCGGGGATCTGGCCACCTGGGCCGAGGCGCTCACCGACGGCAAGGTCCTCGACGCCGACATGCAGGGCCGGCGCATGAGCAGCCCGCAGCCGACCGCGCCGGCCAACCCGCCGCAGGCGCCGCAGTACGGTCTCGCCATCGCGAAATTCGGTGCGCTGTACGGACATACGGGTGAGCTGCCCGGCTTCAACACCTTCGCCGGATCCGATCCGGCGCACAAGGTGACCGTGGTGGTGTGGGCGAATCTGGAACCCACCGCCGACGGGAGCGCGGCGGCCAGTGAGATCGCCAAGCGCATCATCGAACATCTCTACGGCACGGGCGCCGCGACGGCGACCTCGGCCACCACCGCACCCGCCACGACGACCTCGCCGACCCCGACCGCGGCCGCCACGTCTGCGGTCCCGCTTACGCCGACGGGTACGCCCGCACCCGCCCGGTGAGCCGCTGAAACGAAGGCAGCAACGTTTCGGCATCCGATGGTCGGATGCGTACCGACCCATGCCGATGTCCAGTAGCGTCGATGTGGTTACGAGTTGGCAAACGATACGGCCGGTATCCGGCACGACCTGTGCGCCCGTCGCACGTGTCGGGCAACGAAGGAGGATCGAAGTGCTGCACACCGACATCCCGACCCGCCGCGAGATCGAAACCCTCGCCGAATGGACCGGCCCCTGGTCGGTGTCGATCTATCTGCCGACCGAAGCCGCCACCGCGAATCCGGAGGCGAACCGGATCGCGTTCACCAATCAGGTCCGGGAGGCGATCGATCTGGTCACCGAATCCGACGGTCGCGCGGCCATCGCCGAACAGCTCGACGATCTGGCCGATGACGAGGATTTCTGGCGCTTCCAGTCGCACACGCTGGTCGTGCACGTCTCCCCGCAGCGCATGTGGACCTTCCGGATCCCCAACCGTCTCGGCGCGGCGGTCACCGTCTCGGACCGGTTCCTGCTCAAACCGTTGCTGCGAGCCGTCACCTTCCCGCAGGCCGCCTTCGTGCTGGCGTTGGCCGAGGGCGCGGCGCGGCTGGTCGAGGTGACCCCGGACCGGCCGGCCGAGGACGTCCGGGTTCCGGACATGCCCGGCAACGCCGCGGATTTCGCGCGCAAGGCCTCGATCGGCGATCGTTCGCCCAAGCGGCGGCTGACCGGCAGCGAAGGGAAGAAGGTGCTGGTCCGGCAGTACGCGCGCGGAGTCGACCGAGCGTTGCGCGACATCCTCTCCGGCCGCGACACCCCGCTCATCCTGGCGGCGCCCGAACCGATCGACGCGATCTATCGTTCGGTCGCCACCTACGGCGAACTGCTCGACGACGGAATTCCCGGCAACCCGGAACATCTGTCGGATCAGGAACTGGCCGACAAGGCCCGCCACATTCTCGACGGCCACTACGCGGCGCAACTGGCCGATCTGCGCCAGCTGTTCGACAAACGCCGCAGCGAGGCTCGCGCCACCGCCGACCTCGCCGATATCGCCCGCGCGGCCACCTTCGGCATCGTGCAGACATTGCTGGTCGACATCGACACCGCCGTACCCGGCACGGTCGCCGAGGACACCGGTGCGATCGATTTCGGTCCCGAATCCGAGACCGAGATACCGGGAATCCTCGACGAGATCGCCCGCCGCGCACTGCTTTCGGGCGCGCGGGTGCTCGCGGTGCGTAAGGCCGATATCCCGGACGAGGCAGCGGCCGCCGCCATCCTGCGCTATTCGATGTGAGCGGGGGTCACGCCAGAAACGGTGTGACCAGTTCCAGCAGCGCTTCGGGGCCGTCCAGTGGGACGATATGACCGCAGTCCGGAATCACATGCCCGACAACGTCTTTCGCGATCGGCCTCAGCTGGCGATGCAGTGCGTCGCCGACCGAGCCCGCGCCCAGCGCGAGTGTCGGCACCGTCAGGCGCGCTGCCGCGGTCGCCTCGGCCAGCAGCCGAGCCGTCCGGGGAAGAGCACGGTAGTACTCGAAGCCGGCGCGCAACGCGTCCGCACCGGTATAGGCGTTCAGAATGTGTTCTCGCAGAACGGGGTCGATCGGCTCGTGCGGGACGCCGACCCGGAGGAACCAGTCGATGTAGTCGGACTCGTGGCCGAGCAGGACGGTCTCGGCCAGGCCCGGCACCGAATGGAAACCGAACCACCACGGCGGCCCGGCGGCCAGGAAATCCTCGGCGCCGGGCAGCGTGCCGAGCAGGGACTCCATCACCACCAGGCGGTCGACCCGATCAGGCCGGCGCAGGGCGGTCAGCACCGCGGCCGGCACCGAGGCGTCCACTGCCATGATCGAAGCACGCTCGACGCCCAGATGGTCGAGCAGGCTCACGATATCGGCGGAGACGGTGGCGGCGTCGTACCCGTCGGCGGGGCGCCCGCTCTCGCCGAGCCCGCGCAGATCCGGCGCGATGATCCGGTGGGACCGCGCCAGGGTCGGTGCGACGCGATGCCAGATTCCGCGGGTGTGCGGCCAGCCGTGCAGCAGCACCAGCGGTGGACCGGCTCCGGTGTCGGTCACCGCCAATTCGACGGAATCGGTGGTGACGCGGAGGGTTTCGGCGTTCAGCCACTGATCGTCGGACATGCGTGGGCTCCTTCGGTGACTGCCGGTGACAAGATCAACCGTAGGAGGTGGAGCGGTCGGTTGCCACCGCACGGCTCGAACGGGCGCGGGTGCGGCGGCCGAGGGGGTTGTGCGGGAACCTAACCGTCGTGGGCTGTCGCCGTCGTGGCGAGGTCGTCGATCGCCGCGATGAGGTGGTGGCGGCTGTCGGCGGCGAGGGCCAGGAGTTCCTCGTCGCCGAGTGCGCGGGCCCAGATCGCCGGATCGACGGCCTCGACGACGACGGTCTCGCAGCGCTCACGCACGACCACCGGATGCGGCACGATCATGTCGGCCCGGTCGTCGTCCGCGAGTTCGGCCACGAGCAGGTTGCGGCGGCAGACCTCCAGGATGGTGTGATGGGCCAGGCGCCGGGTGCGGCCGTCGTACCGCGCCGTGTTCAGGTCAACCTCCGCGAGGATCGCGAAGCCGTTGGACCGCAACGCGTTCCGGGTACGATCCAGCGCCGTGTCGAAATCGGAGAGCACCCGGGTGACGATCGTCGGCGAGGGCGCCACGGGCAGCCGGATCTCGGTGACGAGTTGACGCGGATCGCTCACCTCGTCGGGACCGACCAGATAGACCTCGGTCGGCGGGCCGATGATCCGGTAGGCATTGCGATCCACCCACTCGGCCAGGCTCCGATAGGCGGCGCCGAGATCGCGGTAACCGCCGTGGTGGCAGGCGCGGGCCACCGTCGTACCGGGGGTGACGAGCACCTCGGCGCCCGAGGCCAGACTCAACTCGGCGGCGGGCTCGACCGGAACGCGGAAGTCGACGCTCGTCGCGACCGCCGATCGTTCGGTGTCGGTGTAGGTGATCGCGGTCGGGCCGCTGGCGGTGAGGCCGGAGCGGGCGACGGTCGCGAACAGTTCGCGCATACCCGCGGTGATGTCCTCACCGGGCCGATCCGTCCGGATCGCGCGAGGTAGTCGCAACAGGGCCTGCGGCGGCACTTCGCACACGTCCACCCGGTAGTCCATGGCGTCCTCTTTCTCGGTGTCTGCCTCGACAATGCCCGCGGCCCCGCCGGTGCGCGAGGGACCAAGGGCCTGTCCTGCCGGGACGAACGCGCCGACTTCGCCCCGGTGGCGGGCCGCGGACGAAGGCGGCCCGCGGTAGCGACTTTCGGCCCTAGATCGACGGTCATCGCAGCCGGACGATCGGAGCAGGCCCGGCGGCAGGAGGCGGCGATGACCAGTGACAACGGGACCGAGCGGACGATCGTCGCGGCGGTCGACGGATCCGGTACGGCGCTGCAGGCGGTGCGGTGGGCGGCGGCCGAAGCGGCCGTGCGCCGGTGGGGATTGCGGATCCTGCTCTCGTCGGCCTCGGCGCCGCGCACCGGGCTCAGTGCGATGGAGATCGTCGGCGGCCGGGAATGGTTGTACTGGAACGGTGAAGGCGTGCTGTCGGAGGCCGCGGCCATGGCCCGGCATGTGGCCGACGGTGTGGAGGTCACCACCGAACTGACCGCTGATCCGGTGATCGACACACTGGTGGAGCGCTCGGCGCGTACGCCGATGATCGTGGTCGGCAGCCACGGCCGCGGTGCGGTCCGCCGGGCGCTGCTGGGCTCGGTCAGCTCGGCGGTCACCCGGCAGGCCCGGTGCCCGGTCGCGGTCGTCCACCGCGAAAGCCTGTTCACCGTGGGCGAGGACGGGCGGCCGGTGGTGGTCGGCGTCGACGAGGACGGCACCGCGGTCGGCTGTGCGTTCGAGGAGGCGGCGTTGCGCGGGGTCGGCCTGCAAGCCGTCCGGTGCTGCGATGACGACGTCGGCGGGTTCGTCCTCGACGGGGAACTCCAGCAGTTCCGCGCGGACGAGACGGGCGCGCTGGACCGGCAATTGGCGCCGTGGCACCGCAAGTATCCGGACGTCGCGCTGGAGTCGGAGGTCATGTTCGGCGGTCCCGCCCAGGTCCTGCTGGAACGAGCGGGCGACGCCCAACTGCTGGTGGTGGGCCGGCACCGCTGGACGGGCCTGGTCGGAACCACGATGCGGTCCACGCGCGCCGCGGTCCTGCATCGCGCCCACTGCCCGACGCTCGTGGTGCCGGAGCACGTGCAGCCGGAGTAGGTCCGGCGGAGATGCGTTTCCGTATTAGAATCAGCTGTGCGACAACAACACTCGAAGTTTGCGTCGCCGGTTCGAGCGGTCCCTCCGGAGCGCCGTCCCGCCGATCGGCGTGCGCACCCGTCCGACGCTGAAGCGCGACGCTCTTCGCTGCACCCGGCGACCGGTCCGCGGCGGGTGGGCCGGCGTCGGTGCCGGACTGCGGAAGAACCACCGTTTGGCCGCTTCGGCGAGAACCAGATAGACCAGCACGGTCGCGCCCAACGCGGCGAAGAACGCGGCGGGCAGCGGGGTGAGGCCGAGATCGGGCGCCACCGGCGTGTACGGCAGAGCCACGCCTACCCCGACCGCGGCGAGCACCGCCAGCAGCAGCGGAACACTGGGGCGGCTGCGATAGCTGGGACTGCGGCGCGTGCGAATCACGAACAACACCAGCGTCTGAGTGCACAGGGATTCGACGAACCACCCCGTGTGGAACAGCTCCGCGCCGGCATGGAACACGAACAGCATCACAGCGAAGGTCGCGAAGTCGAACAGCGAACTGATCGGGCCGAAGACGAGCATGAAGCGCCGGATCAGGCCGATGTCCCAGCGGGCCGGGCGGGCGAGTTGTTCCGGGTCGACGGTATCGGTCGGAATGGCGAGCTGGCTGGTGTCGTACAGCAGATTGTTGAGCAGGATCTGGCCGGGAAGCATCGGCAGGAACGGCAGGAAGGCCGAGGCGCCGGCCGCGCTGAACATATTGCCGAAATTGCTGGACGTGCCCATCAGCACGTATTTCATGGTGTTGGCGAAGATTCGGCGTCCGGCCATGACTCCGTCGGCGAGGACCTGTAAGTCCTTCTCCAGCAGAACGATGTCCGCGGCGTCCTTGGCGATATCGGTCGCCGAGTCGACGGAGACGCCGACATCGGCGACGTGCAGTGCGAGCGCATCGTTGACACTGTCGCCGAGGAAGGCGACATCGCGGCCGGCACGCCGTTGCAGGCGGACGATGCGCGCCTTCTGCTCCGGGTCCACACGGGCGAAAATTGTTGTGGTGGACAGTAATTCGCTCAACGAGGCGTCATCACACCGTGGCGCCGTGGCGGATCCGCTCGTGCAGCGCGTCGGCGGCGCGTTCGGCGCGAAACTCGTTCACCGCCCCCAAACCGACCGACACCAGCAGGATGATTCCGATGACGACCGCGTCGGAACGTTCACCGACGAAGAACGACACCACCGCGGCCACCCCGAGCAGCAGCAGAAGCGGCGAACGCAGCTGCCGCGCGAGCACCGCGAGCAGCCGGGCACGGTGCGTGCGAACGGCATTCGGTCCGAGCAGGTGACGTCGGCGCGCGGCTTCCGTGCTCGTCAGGCCGGTGTCGGAGGTGGTCACCGCGGCCAGCACCTGGGCCGGGGTCGAGGTGGCGGCCGAGGTCGCCGGCACTGGGCCGATCGAGGTGGTGGCATCGGTCCGGGGCGTGGCCGTCGAGACGACCGCTCGCACGGCGGCACGGTTCATACCTCGATGGTTGTTCGCGGCTACGGGCTTCGCCAGGGACCAAAGACCTTGCCGGACTGCTACGTGGTCACCGCCGCTGCCGGCAGGCGGCCGGGGACCGGTGGCGGGGTGGGTGAGGACTTGTGTACCTTGCCGGGGTTCGTACGCGGGCGGAGGCTGGGGGAATGCACCCTGGCAAACCGGTGGCCGGGCCGGTGATCGACGCGCGTCGCTACGACGCGGTGATCTTCGATATGGACGGCGTGGTCACCGACACGGCGTCGATCCACGCCGCCGCGTGGACGCAGGTCTTCGACGGATTCCTCGCCGCCCGCAAACCCGGGCCCGGCGAGAACTGCGCGCGGTTCACCGCCTCCGACTACCAGGACTACGTCGACGGCAAACCGCGCTACGACGGCGTCGCGGATTTCCTTGCCTCCCGGGCGATCTCACTGCCGCGGGGCGAGCCGTCGGACACGGCGGCCGACGCCACGATCTGCGGCCTCGGCAACGGCAAGGACGAGGTGTTCCTCGCCCGGATCGCCGAGTCGGGCGTACCGGTGTTCGCCACCACGGTGGCCCTGGTGCGCCGCTTGCGCGCGGCGGGAGTGCGGGCCGCGGTGTTCTCGGCCAGCCGCAATGCTGCTCAGGTACTCGACGCCGCGGGGCTGGGGGATCTGTTCGCCGTGCGGGTGGACGGTGTCGTGGCCGAGGAACTCGGGCTGCCGGGCAAGCCCGATCCGGCCACCATGGTGCTGGCCGCGCAGCGGCTGGGGGCCGAACCCGAGCGGACGGTCGTCGTCGAGGATGCCGAGGCCGGGGTGAGCGCCGGGCGGCGCGGCGGGTTCGGACTGGTGATCGGCATCGAGCGCGCCGGAGATCCGGACCGGCTGCTGTGCACCGGAGCCGACGTGGTGGTCACCGACGCCGAGGAGATCCGGGTGCGCAGCGGTTTCCGCCGTCTGTCGGAGATCGCGGACGCGCTGGCGTGCTGGACGTCGATCGCCGACGCCGTCGAGGACGAGCGCATCGCGGTGCTGCTGGATTTCGACGGCACGATCTCGGAGATCGTGCCCGATCCCGAGACGGCGATCCCGATCGAGAATGTGCGCGCCACCTTGGCCACGCTGGCCGCGCGGTGTCCCGTCGCCGTGATCAGCGGTCGCGGACTCGACGATCTGCGCACACGCGTGGGTGTCGAGGGCATCTGGTACGCCGGTAGCCACGGTTTCGAACTCATGGCGCCCGACGGCACCGAACACGTGCACGACGGCGGCCCGAAAGCCGAACGCGCGCTGGTACAGGCGGCGGCCGAACTCGCCGACCGGTTGAGCCGGATTCCCGGGGTGCTGATCGAGCCGAAACGATTCGCGGTCGCCGTCCATCACCGCCAGGTCGCCGCCGACGCCGTCTCGACGGTTGTGGCCACCGTGCACGACATCGCCCGCGGGCAGGGACTGCGCGTGACCGCCGGCCGCAAGGTCACCGAATTGCGTCCCGATGTGGACTGGGACAAAGGGCGGGCGCTGCACTGGGTGCTGGATCTGGTGGGCCGCCAGGTCATGCCGGTATACCTGGGCGACGATCTGACCGACGAGGACGCCTTCGACGCGATCCAGGTCACCGGAATGCCGCTGGTGGTTCGCCACGCCGACACCGGCGACCGGCGCACCGCCGCACGGTTCGCCCTCGACAGTCCCGCGCGCGCCGGGGAATTCCTGCAGCGGATGGCGGAACTGCTGACCGGGGAGAGCGACTGGGCGGTGGGACGCTCGTGGCTGCTCACCTACGACGGCTACGACCCCGGTGCCGAGCGGCTGCGCGAAGCGTTGTGCGCGGTGGGCAACGGCTACCTCGTCACCCGCGCGGCCGCGCCGGAGACGCGCGCGGGAACCCACCACTATCCCGGAACCTATGTCGCGGGAATCTACAACCGGCTCGGCGACGAGATCGCCGGGCGGCACGTCGAGAACGAGAGTCTGGTGAATCTGCCGAACTGGCTTCCGCTGACCTGGCGCATCGCCGACGACGAATGGTTCGATCTCGACGATGTCGAATTACTGGACTACACACAGCAATTCGATATGCGCCAGGCGGTACTCACCCGGCGGCTGCGCTGCCGCGACGCCGCCGGCCGGATCACGGCGGTGGTTCAGCAGCGTTTCGCGTCGATGGACTCACCCCACGCGTGCGCGATGCGGACCACCTTCACGCCCGAGAATTGGAGCGGGCCGCTCACCATCCGGTCCGCGATCGACACCTCGGTCCGCAACGCCGGAGTCGACCGGTACCGCGACCTGTCCGGAAAGCACCTGAGCGAATTGCGCATCGATATACCGGACGCGCACACCGCATCCACGCTGATGCGAACCACGCAGTCGCTGATCACCGTGGCGGTGGCCACCCGGACCACAGTGACATCGCACGCGCGGCGAACAGCCGGTTCGCCGCTCGCCGACGGTACGGCCGCGCACGATTTCGTCGTGCGTGCCGAGTCCGGGCACGACATCGTCGTCGACAAGACCGCCGCGGTGTTCACCGGCCGCGACCGCGCCATCTCCGCTCCCGACGAGGCCGCGCTGCGCCTGCTCGACGAGGCGCCGGACTACGACGCACTGTGCGCCGCGCACGCCGATGCCTGGGATCACGTGTGGCGGCGGCTGCGCATCGATCTGGACGCCAGTGAGGAATCGGTGCGCGCGCTGCGACTGCACGTTCTTCAGGTGGCGCAGACGCTGTCGCGCCATACCGCCGACCTCGACGCCGGGGTGCCCGCGCGCGGTCTGCACGGCGAGGCTTACCGGGGGCACGTGTTCTGGGACGAGCTGTTCGTCCTGCCGGTGGTGAGCCTGCGCGATCCGGCGCTGACACGAGAACTGTTGCGGTACCGCTACCGCCGCCTGCCGCAGGCGCGGGCCGCGGCCCGCGCACAGGGCTGCCGCGGCGCCCTGTTCCCCTGGCAATCCGGCAGCGACGGGCGCGAGGAGAGTCAGCGCCTGCATCTGAATCCCCGCTCGGGACACTGGAATCCGGACGCCAGCGCTCGCGCGCAACATGCCGGCCCGGCAGTGGCCTACAACGTGTGGCACTACTATCAGGCCACCGGAGACCGGGCATTCCTCGTCGAGTTCGGCGCCGAACTCCTGGTGGAGATCGCCCGATTCTGGTCCGATCGGGCCGGCTACGATCCCGCCGACGACCGGTATCACATCCGCGGTGTCATCGGACCCGACGAATTTCATTCCGGCTATCCCGGGCGGCCCTACGAGGGCATCGACGACAACGCCTACACCAATGTCATGGCGGTGTGGGTCATCCGGCGCGCCCTGGACACGATCGAACTGCTGCCGCCGCGCGTGCGGTCGGAACTGCTCGACCGCCTCGCGGTGCCGGCCGCCGAACCGGAACGCTGGGCCGAGGTCGCCGATCGGATGTTCGTGCCCTTCCACGAGGGAGTGATCAGCCAGTTCGCCGGATACGACCGGCTCGCCGAACTGGATTGGGACGACTACCGGCGCCGCTACGGCGATACGAGCCGGCTCGACCGCATCCTCGAGGCCGAAGGCGATGACGTCGACCGGTATCGCGTGGCGAAACAGGCCGACGTCCTGATGCTGTTCTATCTGTTCTCGGCCGACGAGTTGGGGCGGCTGTTCGCCGGGCTCGGCTACGATTTCGGCGGCCCGGACATCCCGCGCACCGTCGACTACTATCTGGCCCGCACCTCGCACGGCTCCACCCTGAGCGCCGTCGTCCACGCCTGGGTACTGGCCCGGGCCAACCGGGACCGCGCGATGGAATTCTTCGCCAGCGTCCTGGAATCCGATATCGCCGACATCCAGGGCGGCACCACGGCCGAGGGGATTCACCTGGGCGCGATGGCGGGCAGCATCGACCTGGTGCAGCGCTGCTTCACCGGACTCGAAACCCGCGACGACCGCCTGATCTTCGCCCCCTGCTGGCCACCCGAGCTGGGCACGCTGACCTTCGCGATCATCTACCACGGCCACCGCTTGACCGTGCGCATCGACGCCCGGCGAATCGAAATCACCTCCGACACGGACGGGGCGCGGTCGATCACGATCGAATGCCGCGGCCGCATCGTCGTCCTGTCGACCGGGGAGAGCGTCACGCTGCCGGCGACCGACGAACACTGACAGCGCAACACCGACGGCATGGGAACGCCGAACCTCCGCGGACGGTTCGGCGCGCCGTGCTTCGAATTATGCTGGATCCGAATTATGCCGCGGTCGAACGGAATTCGGTGATCCGCCACCATTCCGCGCCACCGGCGGCGTGACCGGTGACCGCCACCGGCAGATCGCGGCGGCGCAGGCCGGGCAGCACCCGATAATCGATCGAGCCCGGGACACTGACGAGAGCCAGCACCCGCCACAGGGCGCGGGCGTAGGCGTCCGCGGACGCCGGCCCGTCCCATTCGTAGAGCCCCCGGTACGCGCCGCGTTGATCGTGCGCCAGCCACAATTTGGTGATCAGGCCAGGGAACCCGGCGAAGAGCACGGTATTGAGGATGCTCTCGCGCCGGAACCACGCATGCCCGCGTCCACGCACGCCCCGCAACTCGAAACGCACCAGCAGCACACACGGTTCGGGCGACGGGATCCGATCGATCACGGTTTCCCGGTACACGTAGGCCGAGGTTCCGTCACCGAAACTCAGCCACGTTCCCACATTCCGCGACGGGCAGTGGATGCGATGCCGTGCCAGCAGGCCGGCGGTCGTGACCACACACCGGGCGACCGCGCGGAACGCCCTCGCGCTCGGCAGTGGTGTCGGGGTGCCGGTGGTGGTCACGGTGCCCTGCTTCCGATCGGGACGGGATGGGCGACGCGATGCGTTTCGGCGCGTTCCTTGATGCCGCGCAACATCTTCTGCTCCATCACGAGGCTGCCCGGTTCCAGGAAGAAGGTGTCGAACAGCCGCAGCACCGGCGAGGCGCCGGGAGTCGCGATCCGGTTGCGGCTGACCAGCCGGGTGCCCTCCGGGCACGGATACAGTCCGAACGCCCAGACCCAGTTGCTGTCATCGGTGCGGAAGACGAGCGCTCGTCCGGGTTCGAGCACCGCGACCCGGGCCGGGGTGCTGTCGGAATTCACCGTGACGGCGTCACCGACGGCGAGGTGCTGGAACTGCGGCAGGATCGACCGGGTGCTGTGGACGTCGATGCCCAGGAGCCGGTCGATCCAGTCGTAGCTGTAGATTCCGCCGCGCTGCGGTCCGAACTGCACGAGCCAGGGCCAGACCGCGGCGGGATCGGCCGCGATCGTGATCGCCCGGGTCGAGAGCATGTCGGGCAGCAGGAGCAGATCGTCGCCCGGCATACGCCGCCGCACCTCCTCCTCGGTCGCACCCCAGCTCAGACACCAGCGGCGGGCGAAGAGCCGGTAGCCGGTGGCCAGCCCGCCCAGAAAGGATGCGGCGCCGACCGCCGCGGCCGCACCGCGACGGGCCACCGAATGCTCAGTCCTCATGTGTCTGCTCTCCCTCCGGCGAGCGCACTACCATGACGGGGCATTTCGCGTGCTGGACAAGGGAATTGGACACCGAACCGAGCAGCAGCCCGCGGAAGCTGCCGCGGCCGTGGCTGCCGACGACGATGAGCTGCGCGGATTCGCTCCACCGCTGCAGATGGGCGGCGGGCTCGGCCATGCTGATGTGGCGGCGCACCGGGACGTCCGGATACTTCTCCTGCCAGCCGGCCAGTCGTTCCGCGAGGATCGCTTCCTCGTTCACCTCGATATCCGACATCGGGAACCAGGTGTACGGGTCGCCGACGAACGAGCCGAACGTCAGATCGCTCCACGCGTGGACGGCGACCAGTTCGGCGCCGCGTTCGGCGGCTTCCTCGAATGCGGCCGCCACCGCGGCCTCGCTGAGCGGGCTGCCGTCGACGCCGACCACGACGGGGCCGCTCTCGCGCGGTCGTGGCTGGTCCTCGGACTCGGTGCGTACCACCACGACCGGGCCTTCGGCGTGACTGGTGACCGACAGCAGGATCGAACCGATATGGGTGCCGAAGCCGTCGGCGCCCTGGGCGCCCAGCGCGACCAGATATCCGGTGGCGCTGTGCCGCAACAGCATTCGCGCCGGATGCTCCGAGGAGACCTCCGTGCTGACCTGGACCTCGGGCAGAGTGCCGCGCACGGCGAGCGCCTCGCGGGCAACCAGTGCGGCGCCGTGGGCGCGCAGGCGTTCCAGCACCGCTGGCTCGGACACGTCGTAGTTGTTGAACACCCGGCTCGCGCTCGGCAGGTCGAGTCCGTAGGCGATGCGCAGGTCGCGTCCTCGATCGCGGGCGACCTCGGCCGCCCACAGCAGCGCGGTGCGGGCACCGGCCGACCCGTCGACACCGACCACGATCGGGGCGGAGGCGAGGTGGTGCGCGTCGTCCGCGTACTGAGAACTCATCGGTATGTCCTTTCACCCGGATCGATCCGCCGCGCGGATGCGCCGCTCATGATTCGATCTCCTCGGTTGTGATATGCAGTCCCAGCGCCGCGACGACGATGCCGAGGACGAGATACAGCGGCTGCGCCCAGTCCAGGGTGCGAAGCATGGTCATCTCGGCCAGCGGCCAGCAGCACGTGCCAGCGCCCGACGCCATCCCAGCGAGTGATTCCTGCCATACCCCGACCTTTCCCGACACCGGGGAAGCGCCACCAGGGCCTTTGGTCCCGCACTGTCGTCACGAGGGTCCACCGGAGCCGGACGCCCGGCGACCGGCCGACGGTTGCCGCGGCAGCCGACCGTCACGACGACCACGACGGTCCGAAGACTCGGCGTTCCGGTGACTTTCGGCCGTGCCCCGTCGGCTGTGCGGGCGCGATGCTGAGTGCGATACCGCACCAGCGAAAGGGGCGACAGACCATGGGCATGTTCAGCGGACGCAGTGCGATCGTCACCGGCGGCGCACGGGGCATCGGTGCCGCCGTCGCGGCCGAACTCGCCAAGGAGGGACTCGGCGTGGTGATCGCCGATCTCCTCGAACGCGACGGCACCGCCACGGCCACGGCCTTGGGCGCCGGCGCGATCTTCCGCCGCCTCGACGTCGCCGACGAGGATGCCTGGCAAGGGGTGATCGCCGACGCGGAGGCCACGTTCGGTCCACTGGCGGTCCTGGTGAACAACGCCGGCATCGTCGATTTCGGCGGCGTCGACACCGAGCCGCCGACGATCTTCCGCCACGTTCTGGACGTCAACCTGTACGGCTCGTGGCTGGGCATGCACCTGGCCGGTCCCCGCCTGCGGGAAGCCGGGGGAGGGGTGGTGGTCAACATCTCCTCGACCGCCGGCCTGATGGGGTACGCGGGCCTGGGCGCCTACGTTGCCAGCAAATGGGGGTTGCGCGGGTTGACCAAGGCGGCAGCGCTCGAATGGGGACCGGCGAACATCCGCGTCTGCTCGGTGCATCCCGGCCCGATCCGTACCGCGATGACGGCCGGCATGGACGAATCCGTCACGGCCGCACAACCATTGGCGCGTTTCGGGGAACCCGAAGAAGTCGCCGCCATGGTCCGGTTCATCGTCTCCGAGGCGACGTTCTCCACCGGATCGGAATTCGTGGTGGACGGTGGCGCCACGACCGGCCAAGTACTGAATCTGCCTGCCGCGGTAGGGGATCGATGATCATGACGAGACATCCGGACTACGACACGATGATGACGGCGGTAGGTCTGGCGGTGCGCGCACCGTCGGTGCACAACAGCCAGCCGTGGCTGTGGCGCATCGGGGACGACACCGTCCAGCTGTACGCCGACACCGCCCGGCAACTGCCGCAGACCGACCCCGATCAGCGCGATCTGATCGTGAGTTGCGGTGCGGCGCTGCATCATCTGCGGGTGGCCGCCGCCGCGCTGGGCTGGGCGACGGTGGTGCACCGACTGCCGAACCCGGCGGTGCCGGACCATCTGGCGGCGGTGGAATTCCGGTCCGCTCCGGCGACGGTCGACGCGGTCGGGCTCTCCCGCGCGATCCCGCTACGCCACAGCGACCGCCGCCACTACACATCCTGGGAAGTGCCCGACATCCACGTCGGCGCCTTGGCGGCCGCCGCCGCGGTGAACGGTGTGCTGGTCCGCGATGTGGTCGCCGACGGTGACCGGGTGCGGTTGCTGCACGCCTTCGAGCGGGCGGCCGCGGTACACAACGCCGACGCCGCCTACCGCGCCGAATTGGCGCGCTGGAGCGGCCATCACGCTGCTCCCGACGGCATTCCGGCCCGGAGCGCAGTCGCCGCGACCGATGCGTCGACGCGGCCGTTCGGCGATCCGCGGCTACCGGAGGCGGTCGTCCGCGATATCGCCGACGCCGATCACATGCTGGTGCTCTACACGGCGGGCGACGACCGGGTGAGCCGGCTGCGCGCCGGGGAGGCGACCAGCGCGATCCTGCTGGCCGCGACCACATTCGGCTTGGCGACCTGCCCGCTCAGCGAGCCGCTCGAAATTCCGGAGGTGCGCGCGGACCTGCGAACCGGTCTGCTCGACGACAGCGGATATCCGCAGATGATCGTCCGAACCGGCTGGGCCGCAACCAGTTCCCCGCTGTCACCGACACCGCGACGACCGCTCGACGACGTCGTGACCCGGCTGTGAGGAGATGACCGACATGAGACGGTATCCGTCGTTGGCATTGCGCGCATGGCGCACGGGTCCGTGGACGCCGAACCGGTTGATGCGGCCGTCGGACCGAATCGAGGCCGTCGTCCGGATCCTGGCCGTCGCCGTGGTTCTCGCCGCGGTGCCGATCTGCGCGGCGATGGGCACGGCCCGCTACACCGATGCCGCCGTGCAGATTCGCGGCGAGAACGCGGCGAAGACGGCGGTCACCGCCACGATCTTCACCGATCCGGTCCGTGCGACGGCGGCATCGATGGACGTGTCCGCCGATCGATACGAAGCCACGGTTCGGTGGACGCACGACGGGCGATCCGGCGAAGCCACGACAACCGTGGCCGCCTCGGCGCATCCCGGGCAGCAGCTGACCATGTGGCTGGCCCCCGACGGCCGCCCGACCGCCGCGCCGCTGCCCGCCGACACCGCCGCGATGCGCGGCGTCGGGCTGGGAATGGCCACATTCGTCGAAATCTGTTTCGCTACAGCGGCACTGGTATGGCTGACGGCCTGGGGCTTCAGCGTGCGGCATCGTGCCGGCTGGGCCCGGGAGTGGCGAAAGATCAGCCGCCCCATAGGAACTCCGTAAACACACGATTCACGAGGAGAACATCATGACCGAGCATTCCGCCGTACCGCAGCGGCACATCGATCGGCCGATCGTCGCCGCGGTCGACGGCTCGGCCGTCGGTTATCACGCGGCCGCCTGGGCCGCCGCCGATGCCGCACTGCGCGACTGCCGCCTCCATCTGGTCACCTCGATCTCGGTCGCGGGCGGGCTGGGGCCCGCCCCGATCCTCACCGAGGACGATATGAGCTGGCTGCACGTAGACGCCGAACGCATCCTCGTCGAGGCCGCCCGCATCGCCCGCGCCGCGACACCGGACCGTACGCCGGTGATCACCACCGAGATCACCACCGACGCCGTGATCGAGCATCTGATCGCCACCTCGGATCAAGCGGAGGGGATCGTGGTGGGCAGCCGTGGCCTGGGCGCCATCCGGCGTGGCCTGCTGGGATCGGTGTCCTCGGCGGTGATCCGGCACGCGAATTGCCCGGTGACCGTGGTGCATTCGATGTCGGCGACCGACGCGGTCACGGCGGTGAAGCCGGTTCTGGTCGGCGTCGACGGCACGGCGAACGCTATGCCGGCGCTCGAATTCGCCTTCGCGGAGGCGTCGCGGCGCACCGTCGGATTGGTGGTGCTGCACGCGTGGAGCGACCGCAGCAGCGGTCTCGACCCCGCGATCGTCGGCTGGGACGCGATCCGGGAATCAGAGGACGCGGTGCTGGCCGAGACCCTGGCCGGATACTCCGAACGGTATCCCGATGTGAAGGTGCGTCGCGAAATGGTGCTGGACCGCCCGGTGCGCTCGCTGCTCGACGCGTCGGAGAACGCGCAGCTGGTGGTCGTCGGCAGCCACGGTCGTGGCGGATTCACCGGAATGCTCCTCGGCTCCACCAGCGCGGCACTGGTGCAGTCGGTGGAATGCCCCATCACCGTGGTGCGGCAACCGGCCGAATAGACCGCGCCGCAGCGGGTTCGGTAGCAGTCGGCGGGGTGGTCAGCTCAACGGAGCCGACCACTCCAGACGAGTACCCGGCCGTTGCGAACCCGCCACGCCGGCCTCGGTTCGGAACGTCCCGCCCAGCGACCGCGCGCGCTCGGCGAGATTGGTCAGGCCGCTGGGAGTGATGTTGTCGCCGATACCGCAGCCGTCGTCGGTGACGGTGATCGTCAGGTCGTCGCCGACGCCGATCACGACCTCGAGCGTCGTGGCGCCGGCGTAGCGGACCGCGTTGCTGACCGCTTCGCGCACAACGGCTTCCGCGTGGTCGGCAAGCTGCGAACCCACCACCGACAGCGGTCCGGCCACCCGCAGCGAGCTGCGGATCGGAGTGTCGCCACACTGCTGGCGGATCGCCTCGTCGAGGCGCTGGCGCAAGCGCGTGCTGGTGCCGCCGTGCAGATCGAAGATGGAGGTGCGGATCTCCTGGACCACATCCTGCAGTCCGTCGATCGCTTCGGTGAGCCGGACCTTGACCTCGGGAACGCGGGTGCGGGGCACCGCGCCCTGCAGGGACAGGCCGATCGCGAACAACCGCTGGATGACGTGATCGTGCAGATCCCGGGCGATCCGATCGCGGTCGGTGAGCACGTCGAGTTCGCGCAGCCGCTGTTGGGTGGCGGCCAGCTGCATGGCCAGTGCCGCCTGATCGGCGAAGGCGGCGGCCAATTCCAGCATCTCGTCGTCGTAGGGGGCGGTGTCCTTGGCGCGGACCGCGATCAGGATCCCTTGTGGGGCATCGCGAGTGTGCAGAGGGACCAGCAGCACCGGTCCGCCGGTGGGAAACAGTGCGGCGAAATCGAGGTCGCTCACGTCGTCGAAGCGCAGCGGCCTCCGGTCCGCGAAGGCTGTCCCGATGACGCCGGTGATGTCGAGGGAGCGTCCCGCGGCGTCGGTCCGTTCGCCCGCCGCCTGGTCGACGATCAACTCGGTGATCTCCTCGGCCGGCACATCCGGGTCGGTGACCGTGGCGAGCAGCACCCATTCCGATCCGGTGAGCACACGCACATGGTCGACCAGATGGGCCAGCACCCGGCCGGGCTCGTCGGCGGCGAGGAATTCGGTGGTCAGATCGCGGGTGGCCTCGATCCACGCCTGCCGGTTGCGGGCGGCCTCGTACAGCCGGGCATTCTCGATGGCGATACCCGCGGCGGCCGCGAGTGCCTGCACGATCAGCTCGTCGTCCTCGGTGAACAGCTGACCGCCGGCCTTCTCGGTGAGATACAGGTTGCCGAAGATCTCGTTGCGAATATGCACCGGAACACCGAGGAACGTGCGCATCGGCGGGTGGTGGGCCGGGAATCCGACCGACGACGGATGCTTCGCGAGATCCTCGAGCCGGATCGGTGCGGGCTGGGTGAACAACATGCCCAGCACGCCGTGGCCCTCGGGCAGATCGCCGATCCGCTTGCGCGTCGGTTCGTCGATGCCCTCGTAGATGAACTGCAGCAGATGTTCGTCGTGGCCGCGGACGCCCAGCGCGCCGTACTGGGCGTCGACCAGGCTGATCGCGGCGTGCACGATGGCGCGCAACGTTTCGGCCAGATCGAGTCCCGCGGTCACCGCCAGCATCGCCTCGACCAGACCGTCCATCCGGTCGCGGGAATCCATGATCTCGTCGACCCGATCGCGCACCTCGGTGAGCAACTCGCGCAGCCGCAGCTGCGAGAGAGTGTCGCGCACCGAGTAGGTACCGGCTCGCTGATCATCGGGCATATCGTCAGTCTCGATTCACTGTCCGAGTAACGCGAAACATCGGTGTTTACGCTTGCGCAAAGCCTACCGCCATGCCCCTCGCCGCAACAGATATCCGCCGGTCGGACGCCGGGAGCCGATGCGACGAAGGTCGTCTCGACGGCCGCCGAAAGGCCCTGGCCACGGCTGGCCCCCGAGGCGGACTGTCGATTGATGGGGACCTTCTACGACACATCCCGCCGGAAAGGTGCCGCGCGATGACCGGTTCCAGTGTGACGCGGACGCTGCCGGAGGGTCTTTCCTCGGCCGAAGCTGCTCGCCGGCTGGCTCGCGACGGCGCCAACATCGTGCCGCGGCGGCCGCCGGCACCGTGGTGGCGACGGGTACTGCGGCAGTTGCGGGACCCGTTGATTCTGGTGTTGCTCGTCGCCGTGATTCTCACGGTGGCGACCGGGGACTGGACCGATACGGCGGTCATCGCCCTGGTCATCGTGGTCAACACCGCGGTCGGTGTCGGTCAGGAGATCCGTGCCCAGCAAGCCATCTCGGCGCTGGAACAACTGACCGCACCCACGGCCCGGGTCATCCGCGATCACGATCAACGGCAGATACCGGCGGCCGACGTGGTCGTGGGCGACCTCGTCGTGCTCGGCGAGGGCGATATCGTCGCCGCGGACGCGACCGTCGTCGAGACCGCCGCGTTGATGCTCGACGAGTCGGCGCTGACCGGGGAATCGCTGCCGGTCGACAAATCCGTGGACGGCGACCCGGACCTGTCGGCCGGCACGGTCGTCGTGAAGGGCCGGGGCGTCGCGGTGGTGACCGCGATCGGCGCCGCGAGCGCCACCGGCCGCATCGCCGGACTGCTGGATCGCCGGACCGGTCCGACACCGCTGCAACGACGTCTGGTCGACATCGGGCGGCTGCTGGCCGCGGTCACGATCGTGCTGTGTGTGGTGGTGTTCGCGCTGGGACTGGTCCGGCAGCAACCACTGGAACTGATGCTGGTGACCGCGATCAGCCTCGCCGTGGCGGCGGTTCCGGAATCACTGCCGGCGGTGGTGACCCTCGGGCTGGCGCTGGGCGCCCGCCGCATGGCCGCCCACCGCGCCCTGGTCCGGACGCTGCCCGCGGTCGAGACGCTGGGGTCGGTCACCGTGCTGGCCACCGACAAGACGGGAACCCTGACCGAGGGCCGGATGGTCGTCGGAGAGATCTGGACGGTGACGCATCGGTCCTCGGAGGACGATCCGGCGGTGGGCGAACTGCTGGCGGCCGCCGTGTTGTGCAACGACGCGCAGTTCGTCGCACCCACCTCCGAGGCGGACGAGGCGGCGGTGCTGGGCGACCCGACCGAAGCCGCATTGCTCTGTGCCGCAACGAAAGCCGGCATCGATGAACGGGAGTTGCGGACCAGGATGCCCCGCGTCTCGGAACTGCCGTTCGACAGCGATCGCAAGCGCATGACGACCGTGCACCGTCTACCGGACGGCACCTACCGCACCGTGTGCAAAGGCGCGCCCGAAGCCGTTGTGCGCGAGACACTGGTCGATGCCGGTCCGGCGCTGCGGGTTGAAGCGCTGGAACGTGCGGCCGCGTTCGCCGGCCAGGGGTATCGGGTGCTGGCGGTCGCCGCGGCGGATCGCCCGGATGCCCCCGGCGAGCATCCCGAACACGGCCTTCACCTGCTCGGTCTGGTCGCGATTCTGGATCCGCCGCGGGAGGAGGCCGCCGCGACGGTGGCGGCCTGTCGCCGCGCCGGGATCCGTCCCATCCTGATCACCGGCGACCATCCCGGCACCGCCGCCGCCGTCGCCGCCGACCTGGGCATTCTGGCGAGTGACGAGGCCGTCGTCGATGCGCGCGGGGCGAGCGAGGCCGAACTGGGCAGCGCCGCAGTCTTCGCGCGCGCTACCCCCGACCGCAAACTCGACATCATCCACACCTTGCAGGCCGACGGCCAGATCGTCGCCATGACCGGGGACGGGGTCAACGACGGGCCCGCGCTGCGGCGCGCCGATATCGGCGTGGCGATGGGCCGGCGCGGCACCGAGGTGGCACGACAGGCCGCGGACCTCGTGCTGGCCGACGACAACCTCGACACCCTCGTGGTCGCGGTCGAGGAGGGCCGCCGCGTCTACGCCAATATCCGGCGTTTCCTGATCTACGGCCTCTCCGGTGGGGCGACGGAAATCGCGGTCATGCTGTTCGGCCCGCTGTTCGGACTCGCACTGCCGCTGCTGGCCGCCCAGATCCTGTGGGTCAATCTGCTCACCCACGGCCTCACCGGGGTCGCCCTCGGTGGCGAACCGGCCGATCCGGCGATCATGCGCCGCCGGCCGCGCCCGCCCGCGCAGAGCATCCTCGGCGCCGGTCTGTGGCAGCGGATTCCGCGCATCGCGTTCGTCCTCACGGTGGTCACGCTCGCGGTGGCGGTGTGGGCACACCACACCGACCGGCCCTGGCAGACCATGGCGTTCTTCACCCTGGGGGTGACGCAGCTCGGTGTAGCGCTGGGATCGCGCACGCGTCCGTGGTCGAGCGCCAATCCACTGTTGCCGGTGGCGATCGCGGTCTCGTTCGCGCTGCAGGTCGCCGCGGTGTATCTGCCGCTGCTGCAACGGCTGCTGGAAACCCGGGCCCTGAGCTTCACCGACCTGCTGGTGGTGAGCGGGCTCTCGGTATTCGGGTACGCCGCCGTGCGGATGGATCGGCTGCTGCATCCGGGATCGGAACGGGCGGCCGACACGGCACGCAGCCTCACATGAAGGTCAGCACCTCGTCGACGTCGCGGCGCGGGGTCGAGGGCGGGATCGGGTCGTCCGCCGGAGAGTTGCCGATGCGGACCAGGACCTGCGGGAAGTGGTGATGCGGGAGCAGCGCGGCCAGGGCTCGACGACCCGCGGGCGCCTCCGTGAGGTGGGTGACCGGGCAGGTTCCCAGTCCCGTGGCGGTGCATTCGAGCAGTACCGCGGACAGTGCCTCGCCGGTGCGGAGCCAGTACGGCCGCGCATCTTCCGGTGAGCTGATCGCGACGAGCCGGGCGTGATCGAGGTGACCGGCGCGGCGCTCCGAATGCGGCGCCGACGGGAACGCTCGGGCGACGTCGACTCGCGCGAGTTCGGCGTCGGAGATCAGACCGCTGGCGGGGATGCCCTCGGAGCCTTCGACATGTCCTGCCCACCAATGTAATTCGTCCTGATACATCCAGTCGTCGCGGCGAGCCGCGGCGGCGGCGCGCGAGATCGCGGCGGCCCGGGCGCGGATGTCGCCGGCGAATTCGTCGAAGTCGAGGTCGTGCGGGGTGACGAGGGCGCGCAGCCTCGGCGCCACTTGCTCCCAGTGCCGGGGCGCGTCCATCGGCAGCCGGTCGGTGTATCGATGGGTGATGGCCGCCGCCCGATGCGGGATGCCGTTCGGCGGGTCTCCCCACGGCCGGAATTCGAGGACCGCCATGAGGCCGGGCCGCTGCGGATCGGGCATCCGCACGATATCGGTGTGCCAGTCCCGGGCGGCGAAGGCGGTGCGGGCGTGATGCAGTACCGTGCCGCAGCTGATCACCTGTTCGCGGCCGTGTGGGTCCGCGCCGGCGAGGACGCGATCGGGATCGGTGTACAACAGCAGCTGGTGCCGATCGAAGATCCACCGCCAGGGTTGAGTGTTGTGGACCGAGGGTGCTCGCTGCGCCAGCTCGACCACTGCCGCGACCGTGCGGTCGTCGGGCGTGTCGACGATTGTCGAATGCTTTGCCGTGGTCATGGTGTCCAGTCTCACAACCGCGAGGCGATGCGAATACGGGCGTTGATCCCGCACGGTGGGGCCGATGGTCACCGGCGATCCGGGCTACTCCGCGGCGGTACGCGAATGCAGTTTGGTGGCGTAGACGGCCGCCTGGGTGCGGCGCTGCATACCGAGTTTGGCCAGCAGCCGCGACACGTAGTTCTTGACGGTCTTCTCGGCGAGGAACATGCGATCGGCGATCTCGCGGTTGGTCAGGCCCTCACCGAGCAGGTCGAGCAGTTTGCGTTCCTGCTCGGTCAGCGTCGCCAAGGGGCCGTCGGGCTCGGTGCCGTGCCGCAGCTGCTCCATCAGTGCGGCGGCCGCCCGGTTGTCCAGCAGCGATTTCCCGGCGCCGACATCCTTCACCGCGCGGGCCAGCTCCATCCCTTTGATGTCCTTGACCACATAACCGCTGGCACCGGCGAGAATCGCGTCGAGCATCGCGTGCTCGTCGGTGAAGGAGGTGAGGATCAGGCAGCGCAGGCCGTCGACCTTCGACAGCAGCTCCCGGCACAGCTCGATGCCGTTTCCGTCGGGCAGGCGGACATCGAGCACCGCGACGTCGGGTCGCAACGCGGGGATGCGAGCGAGGGCCTGCGACACCGATCCCGCCTCACCGACGACCGACAACTCCGGGTCGCCGTCGAGTAGGTCACTCAGCCCGCGGCGGACGATTTCGTGGTCGTCGACCAGGAAGACCTTGATCATGGCGAGTGCGTCCTATCGGAGAAGCGGTGAATGTACCCACCATATCCGCCTGATCAGCCACTCATCATGGACGAAAGTCCCTTTCCTGGTTGCTGGAACTTCCTGATTGCCGGGAGCTACGCGTCGCCGGGAACCGTCGCGGCCGTCCCGTTGAGTTCGCTGCCGAGCAGTACCGCGCGCAGTGGCTCGGGGACCACCGCGAGGACGTGGTCGAGATGCCCGGGGGAGAACACATCGGACAGTGCGATCGTCACGGCGCCGATCAACGCGACCGCCTCGTCGGCGGACACGCCCGCCTCGTGGGCGAACGCGTCGACGAAGGAGGCGACGTCGTGGTGCACGGGAACATGGGCGGGCACCCAGCCTTCGTAGAAGATGCCACGCAGCAATTCGGGCAATTGGGCGCTGAAATGCGCGGCCACGGGGACTTCGAGGCGGTCGCGCACGGTATGCAGCCAGGCGCGTAGCGCGCGCAGGGCGAAGGTCCGGTCCTCGGTGGCCAGCCGGTCGGCCACGGTTCGCAACCAGGTGTGGGCGGTGTTCAGGGCCGGAGCGAACGGATCATCGTGGTAGGTCATTCTTTTCGGCTTTCGGCGAGGGGGTCGGTGGCGCCGGCGGTCCGGGTGACTCCGGTGCGCCGACGAGACGGATACCGGTCACGATGGTGGGTTCGATTTCGACGACCGTATCCATGGTCGCCGCTGTCCACGGTCGCAGCATTTGCTCGTATCGCGCGACCCGGTGCGGATCGGCGACCGGCCGCGCGAGGCCGGTCACCACGACCGACCAGCCGGTGTGGGTGCCGGGGTCGATCTCGTCGGCCTCGTAGGCGACCACCACTCCGGAATCGGCTCGGATCGCCGAGGTCAGCCGGGACGTGAGCCGGGTGCGCACCACGACGCGCCCGTCGGCTTCGACGACATGGTTGACCGGGCGAATGGCCGGTAGCGCGTCGCGAGTGAAAACCACTCGGCCGTAAGCGATTCCGGCCAGCAGCCGCATCGCCTCCGCGCGGCCGAGGGCGACCGTGGAGTTGGGTGCGCCGTCGTCGGTGCGGTCGGTCGGTATCACGATGCGGTACCTCTCGGGAGCTGAGCATCCGGTCTGTTCATGCCACCACCGCGCGGGCGGTGCTGCTAGGGGCGAAGGTCCACCACTGCGAGGCCTTCGCCGGATTCATCGTCGCGAGGTGATGAATCCGTAGTGACCGTCGTAGCGGTGATAAAACACGCAGCCGCGATCGAGTTCGCGATCGCGGTAGAAGAGGAACGGCGAACCGCTCAGTTGCAGCCGGGTCAGGGCCTTCGCGCGGTCGAGGACGGGGGCCGGGGCCTCGTCGACGGTGAGCGGCAGATCCGCCGCATCGGCGGTCGCCGCGCGTTCGTCGAGCCGGGTCAACCGGTAGTGACCGCCTGTCGTGCGCGCGAGCACGCTCTCGGTATTCGCGCCGGACTCGGTGAACAACCAGAAGTCGTAGTCCATCAGCGCCATATCGGCCGCGGCCTCCGCGGCGGTGCGGTCGAGCAGATGAAAACACTTGGTGCGCACGATCTTCCGTTGCGTGACCGGGCGCAGATAGAGCAGTGTGGCGGCCGGCGGATCACACCGCTGCGGCCGCGCCGCTCCACCGCCGATCGGCATGCGCAGCCGAGCGCGGGTCCGTGTCTGCAGCAGATCCACCGCCTCGCGGGCCGTTGCTCCCGTCACCTGTACCCGCAGCGGTCGCGCGGCGACGATGTCGGCCTGTGCCACGAACGGATTCGCGAGCGCCGACTCGCGATGGTCGGCCAGGCGGACCCGGATCGATGCCACCGGCGACGGTGCACAGCGCGCGGCGTCGCCGATGCGCCGCCGCGCGTACTCGCCGAACATGCTGGGGACTCGATCACCGAGCCGGATGTCGACGGTGGGCAGGCCGTACCCGGGGCCCTGGTCGTCGGATTCGGCGCGGCGTACGGTGCCGTGCCGAGCACCCGGCGCGGTGCTCGCGAAGTTCATGGTCACGCTCCTTCGCGTCGATACCACCGCATCGCCGGCGCTCGGGCCAGGGCCGAAGGTCACCGGCCCGCCTCGTGTTCGTCCGCGCTGTCAGGTGCCGGGGGCGGGCTCGGTGGTGTCCGGCGGCCCGGAATACGGACTCTGCACGGCTGCGAACTCCGGCGTGGAGGCGAGGGTGATCACCGCGTCGAACAGCTGCTTTCCCTGCCGCGGATCGGGAATCTTCGTCAATACGGGGCCGGAGAATCCGCGGCCGTCGACGACGGCGATCGGACTTCCGCTGGGCTGCCCGAGGGCCTGCTGGGCGGCCCGATGCTTCTCGGCGACGAACTCGTCCGAGCCGGCGTCGTCGGCGGCCGCGGCGAGCGCCGGATCCAGATTCAGGCGGGCGAGCACATCCGCGATCGTCTCGTCGGTGATCGGTTCCTTGCGGGTGTGCGCCACTGTGCCGAACTCCTGATACAGCCGGTCGAACCCGTCGTCTCCGTATCGGCGGGTGACGGCGGCGAAGACCCGCCCGAGGCGCCGCGATCGTTCGATCATCGGCCGTTGGTCGTCATCGACGTCGCGTCCCTCGTTGAGGACGGCCAGGCTCATCTGCCGCAGCGTGACGTGAGCGTCGGCGCTGGTCTGCAGCCAGCGCGCGGTGACCCAGCTGAACGGGCAGACCGGGTCCACGTACAGCGCGATATCCGTCATGTCGTCTCCTTTCGTCTTCATGGCCGGTGTACCCGGATGTGGCCGAGCGCACCTTTGCGTCCCAGATACCCCCTGGGGTATGTTGGCCGCTATACGAAATATACCCCAGGGGGTATCGAAGGAGGCGTGATGACCGAAACGCAGGTCGTGTCACCGCCGGCGGCCACCACGCGAGGCCCCGGCGGAATGCTGAGCAGACTGGGTGCCGCCATGGCCGGCCACGCCCGGATCGTGTTCGGGGTGTGGCTGCTGGTGCTGGTGGCGCTCGGAGCCGCGGCGCCGAGCGTGTTCAATTCCCTCGCGGGCGCCGGCTGGCAGGCGAACGGGTCGGATTCGGTGCGCGTGCGCGAGCTGGCCCAGCAGCACTTCGGCGGCAATTCGTCGGCCGCGGTGCAGGTCGTGGTGCATTCCGACAGCCGGACCGTCGAGAGTCCGCAAGTGCAGTCGGTGCTCGGCCGGATGACCGCGATCTTCGCCGGTGATTCCCGCTTCGGCGAGGTGGTGGCGCCCCAGCCGGGGATGTCGATCAGCCCCGACGGGCACACCGGAATCCTCATCGCCGGCGCCGCGGCCTCGACCGACGACATGGTGAAGGCGGTCGACGCCCACAAGGATGCGCTGACGGCGTTGTCGGGCAACGGAATCGACGTCTATCCGACCGGTGCGTCGGCGCTGTGGAGCGACTTCAACAAGGCCAATCACGATGCGATGCTGAAGGCCGAGATGTTCTCCTGGCCGGTGACCCTCGCGATCATGGTGGTCGCCTTCGGATCGCTGGTCGCGGCCGGGCTGCCGCTGCTGCTCACCATGGCCGGCTTGATCGCCTCGGCCGGCGGGCTGGTGCTGCTCAACCACGTGACGCCGATTTCGGTGTGGGCCATGAACTTCGCGATGATGTTCGCCCTGGCGCTGGGAATCGACTACGCCTTGTTCATCGTCGCCCGCTTCCGCGGCGCGCTCGCGGCGAGTTCCGATCCACGCGCGGCGGTCGCCGAGACCATGAGCACGGCGGGTAAGGCCGTGGTGCTGTCCGGGCTGACGGTGCTGGTCAGCTTGTCGGCGGTGCTGATCGTGCCGGCTCCCGCAGTGCGGACGATGGCCGTCGGAATCATGTTCGCGGTGGCGTTCGTGCTGCTGGCGACGCTGACTCTGCTCCCCGCCGCGCTGGGAGCACTGGGTGGCCGGATCAACGCCGGATCACTGCCGCGGATCGGTCGCCAGCCGCACCGCTCACCGCGGTTCGCGGCCTGGGGACGGATACTGCACGATCGGCCGTGGCCGTTCGCGATCGCCGCGCTGCTGGTCCTGGTCGCGCTCGCGATCCCGGTGACCGGGCTGAAGGTCGCGATGCCGTCGATCCAGGTCGTGCCCGCGGATGCACCCGTTCGTCAGGGTTACGAGCTGGTGCAGGCACAGATGGGCGAGGGTGCTCCCGGGATGCTGCAGATCATCGCGCCCGCAACGGAATCCGGCGCGGTGGCGAATGCGGCCTCGGCGGTCGACGGCATCGCGATGGTCACCCCACCGCAGCCCGCCCGCGACGGCAGCGGACTGGCGATGATGCAGGCGCTGCCCAACGTCGATCCCTCCGACGCGCGGATGGCCACGATCCTCGATCACCTACGCGACCGGCTGCCGGCCGGAGCGCTGGTCGGCGGCGCACCCGCGGAGAATCTGGACCTGCAACACGCGCTGAACCACTACTTCCCGATCATCGTCGGAATCATTCTGGTGCTCGGCTTCGCCCTGCTGCTGGTGGCGTTGCAGGCTCCGCTGATCGCGGCGCTGGGCACGGTGGTGAGTCTGCTGTCGACGGCGGCGGCGTTCGGAGTGGCGAAACTGATCTTCCAGGACGGGCACGGGGCCGGCCTGCTCGGTTTCCGCCCGCAGGGATTCCTCGACGGCTGGGGCCCGGTGTTCTTCTTCGCGATGATCTTCGCCATCGCCATGGACTACACGGTATTCCTGCTGGCGACGGCGAAGGAACACTACGAACGGTCCGGGGACCCGAGTCGCGCCCTGGTGGACGGGCTGGCCCATTCGGGTCGAGTGATCTTCGCGGCCGCGGCGGTGATGGTGGCGGTGTTCTTCACCTTCTCGCTCGCCGATCCGCTACCGCCGAAGGAGATGGGCATCATCCTCGGTGTGGCCGTGCTGCTGGACGCCGCCGCGGTGCGACTGGTGCTGCTGCCGGTGCTGTTGCGCCTGACCGGTCACCGGGCCTGGGCGTCACCGCAATGGTTGCGCCGGATCCTGCCCCCGATCAGCTTCGCGCATGACTGACGCCACAACCCTCCAGCATACCCCCAGGGGTATGCTGGAGGGGTAGGCGACGAGAGGACGGACAGCCATGGTCGGCAACGAGGAAACGATCGCACAGGTACTCAACCGGTTGCGCCGCGCACAGGGGCAACTGGGCGGTGTGATCGCCATGATCGAGCAGGGACGCGACTGCAAGGACGTCGTCACCCAGCTCGCGGCGGTCTCGCGCGCCCTGGACCGGGCCGGATTCAAGATCGTCGCGACCGGCCTGCGCGAATGCCTCACCGGCGAGAGCGCCGACGGCGCCGAACCGATGAGCGAAGCCGAACTCGAGAAACTGTTTCTCGCCCTCGCCTGAAAAGCGAAGGCGCCCACCCGATTACCGGAAGTGAACGCATGCCGAACCTACCTCGCCACCAGGGCTGGTCCATCGCCCGCGTCGTACCGCTGCTGGCCGGCACTCTCGTGCTGATCAGTGTGGTCGCGGCCGCGGCATGGTCGGGCTGGTGGCTCGTTCTCACCGGGTTCGTCGGCGCGAATCTGCTGCTCTTCGGCGTCGCGGGCTGGTGTCCGGCGACCCTGCTGCTCCGGCGGCTGGGCCTGCCGGCCACCGCCGGCTGCGCCGTCTCACGAACCTGACCCCACCATCGACAGAAAGCGGGCGACCATGAATCTGGCGATTTCCACCACGCTGCACACCGACCGGTTCGACGATGCCGTCGAGCGGACGCGGGCCGCACTGGCCGAACAGGGTTTCGGAGTGCTGACCGAGATCGACATGGCCGCGACCCTGAAAGCCAAACTCGGCGAGGACATGGAGGACTACCTCATCCTCGGCGCGTGCAACCCGCCGCTGGCGCATCGCGCGGTCGGCGTCGACCGCCGCATCGGATTGCTGTTGCCCTGCAACGTGATCGTGCGGCGCGACCCGGGCGACGCGGGGACCGTCATCGTCGAAGCGATGGATCCCGAGGTCATGGTGCAGGTCACCGGTGATCCCGGACTGCAACCGATCGCGACCGAGGCCGCCGCGAAACTCCGCGACGCCATCGATGCGCTGACCGGGGCCTGACGGCGTCACGCGCGGCCGGCACGCGGGCGCGCGTGAACTCCGTTATCTTCGAGCTCATGGATTCCGAGGCAACGGCCGACCTGCGCCGCCGCCTCGGTCTCGGCGACGCGGTGGTGATCGGACTCGGGTCGATGATCGGCGCGGGTATCTTCGCCGCGCTGGGCCCGGCGGCTGCCGCCGCGGGTTCCGGTTTGCTGATCGGGCTGGCGATCGCGGCCGTCGTCGCCTACTGCAATGCCACCTCCTCGGCCCGGCTGGCCGCTCGCTATCCCGCCTCCGGCGGCACCTACGTCTACGGTCGGGAACGCCTGGGGGAGTTCTGGGGGTATCTCGCCGGTTGGGGCTTCGTCGTCGGTAAGACGGCCTCGTGTGCGGCGATGGCACTCACCGTCGGTGCCTACGCCTGGCCCGGCCATGCGCATGCGGTGGCGGTCGCGGCGGTGGTCGCGCTCACCGCGGTGAACTATCGCGGGGTGCAGAAGTCGGCGCTGCTGACCCGGATCGTCGTCGCCCTGGTGCTGGCCGTGCTGGCCGCGGTCGTCGTCGCGGCGTTCGCCGGCTCCGCCGCCGACGCGGGCCGGTTGGCGATCGGAGCCGACACATCGGTCCGGGGCATTCTGCAGGCCGCCGGACTGTTGTTCTTCGCATTCGCCGGTTACGCCCGCATCGCCACCCTCGGTGCGGAGGTCCGCGACCCCGCCCGCATCATTCCGCGGGCGATCCCGCTGGCCCTCGGCATCACGCTGGTCGTGTACGCGGTGGTCGCCGTCGCGGCGCTGACGGTGCTCGGGCCGCACGAATTGGCCTCGGCCGCGGCGCCGCTCGCCGAGACGGTGCGCGCGGCGGGGCGACCCGAGCTCGTGCCCGTGGTGCGTGCCGGGGCGGCGGTCGCCGCGCTCGGCTCCCTGCTGGCATTGATCCTGGGGGTCTCGCGCACCACCTTCGCCATGGCCCGGGATCGGCATCTGCCGCACCGGCTGGCCGCGGTGCATCCGCGTTTCG
>NZ_BAFQ01000281.1 GCF_000308375.1 Nocardia aobensis NBRC 100429
CCCCGTGGAACCCGCCGGCCGGGGAACTGTTCACCACTCTGGCACGAGCCGGTATGACCGACCCGCGAGACGTGCTCGCTGCCTCCGGTGCCGACCTGGACGAGCTACGCCGTCTGGCAACCACCAATTCCGAAGCCTGGCGTATCTGGCCGTCGGACGTGAAAGAGACCTTGTTGGAGAAGTATCCAGAAATTTTGGCCGACGCTCCGGGACTGCCGGTGGCGGTGCGTGACGCGGCCGGACGCATTGTCCTCGGCGCGCCGGTTGCCGATCGTTCGGATGGCCACAAGCAGCAGCCCGAAGGTCGTCGCGACATCCAGAAGGTGCTGACGGACTGGGCTGAGGACGGTGGAGCTTCGGTGCAGCTGTTGTCGCACCGTGTGGACGGTCATGCTCGCGAGCTGACGGTGGCCTTCGGTGATCCGGATACAGCGAAGAACGTGTATTGGGCCGCATTCGGCAGAAGCGATTTGCGCGGCGGTTTGCTCAAAGCAAGCGATCTGTTCCGCGAGTTCAGACGCAGTAGTGAGGGGGAGGCTGCGCTCGTCGCCGTGGTTTTCGATTTTGGGGACAACCCGATCCGTGATGACAGGGAGTGGGATCCCATCGCCGCGGAACGTGAGTGGGCCGCCGCTACCGCGATACGGTTGGAACGCCTGATTGCTGAGCGCAATGCCATGCGCCGCGTGGAGGATCCGCTCGGTGGTCGGCCGAGGAACTTCCTCGAGGATGTCGACTACGACCCGTGGTCCGGGGACAAGATCGACCCGCGTGCCTTGGTGCGGTTGGACACACTCTTGTTCGACGACATCGATGCCGTGGCTCTCGTGAACCCTTCGTATGCCTGGTACGGGACTCCGGAGTGGCAACTGAGGATGGAGCTACCTGCCTTGTCCAAATTGCTTCGAACATATACCTACTACATCGAGAACTTGCTGGCCGAAATTGGCTGGCATCGGGAGAGAAATGGCAAGCTGCTGCCCGAAATAGTAATGAAAACTATTCGCGAATTGATGCCGATCTCGAATCTGGATATAACCGAAGAATTATTCGTCAAAGCCCCGCGGCTCATGGTCGCGGTTGCGGCGCAGCGTCGGTTCGTCAGCTATCTCGACGAGGCTCCTGTCTCGGGACACTGGACCGTCATAGATGCAGATGCGAAGGTTGAATTGATTGCGGCGCTAGTACGCAGGCTGGAACGTCGGGAAATGATCGTCGAACTCGCCGAGCGGTTGGCCGAGGAGATGGCCCAACACGGGACCTTGAATCCGGTCAAGGTGGCCGGGCTGCGCCAGGCGTTGGAACGGCCATTGAACGTGGGCTACCTCAAAGTCGAGGACTACTGGGAAGCCCAGGAAGGTGAGCAGGGTCCTGTCGAGATTCTGTCAACCCTCGTGTGGTATGCCAAGGCAGAAAATCACCAGCAACGGGCCGATGCACTTCTCGGCATGATTCCGGATATGGTGATCCTTGATGCCGAAGTCCGGCACTTCGCGCGTCGGGCACAAGCTCCAGGGGTGGAAATGTTGATCGAACGTCTCGGCACGACTTTACTGGAATTGGAGCTGCGACACCTGGATCTCGCCGAACATGGGTTACGGCCGGAGAATGTCGATCCGAGTACGTTGCGGGAGGCACGCGGGGAACTGGGGCGTTTGAACGATGATGTGATCATGGTGTTCGAGACGGCTGGTATACCGGAGTCGACATTGACCGAAGACTACCTGCGCGGCGAACTCCGGTCCGCCTCTCCGCTCGTCCCGGAGTCGGCTAGCCTGATCCGGCAGTATCTGTCGCAATGCGACCGGGTTACGGCGATCGAACGCTACCTGCCGATCTTCCGCCTCCGCCGGGCGCTCGAAGGCCAATTCGGCCGCTTGTACACGCTGGTGGGGCAGCGCCACGACCCAGCGACCGCCGCGGCACGCGCCAACATCGATCGCGAGATCTTGGCCGTGGAGGCTGAAATTGCCGAATCGGCCGATGGGCCCGCGGTCACGTAGTCGGCGCCGGTGCGCTGGGGGTCTGGCGTCGGTGCAGCCACATCGAGGTCGCGAAGCCCGCTGCGGTCAAGACCACCACCAGCCACCAACATCCATCACGCCTCGCCGCCGGCAGCGAGATCGACTGCCATCGCCAACCCAGTCGCGACTCCCGCTCCCGAACCGCACTGTCGTCCGAATCGCTGACACCGAATTCCGGGCACACAAACGGAATTCGTCACTAGTGTCGGGTCAGTGGACGCAGGAACAGCTGGATGGTGGAGCCGGCTGCACTCGGAGGCCGTTCATAAGCAGCGAAAGAATCTGGTCGGCCTCGCCGGGCTCCTGTTCGGTAGCTAAGGCGATCGCGTGGGTGAGCCTAAGCAGTTGTGAGGTGCCGATGTCAGGACGGACAGCTCCGGATTGTTGAGCCCGGAGGAGCAGGGATTCTCCTGCGGCGCGAATCAACTCTTGACATGACACCGAGGGCTCCCCTTGTGCGGACGCGGTGGACATGAGCCAGGTTGCCAGGCCACGATATGCCGCCACGTGTGCGACCAGAGCCCGTAGCCAGGTGACCAGTGCGTCATCCGGTGATCCGCGGCCGCGCAAGTCCTCTGCCTGGGCGCACAACGTGTGGACTCGGTCACGGAAGACCGCCTCCAGAAGAGTCTCACGGTTGGGGAAATGCCTGTATAGCGTGGCGTTGCCGACTCCTGCCTTATTGGCGATGTCGTCCAGGGAAGCATCGGCTCCGTAGGCGGCGAAGGCTTCCCCCGCCGCTGCCAGCAGCCGATCGTAGTTGCGGCGCGCGTCCGCGCGCATAGGGCGTCGCGCCGAGGTGGGCGCGTCGGTCTCCGGCATGATCACGTGCGGTCTTTCGGTCGATCACTTGCAAATCGGGGAGTGTCCCCTTATCGTACAACCTTACAAGCGGGGACAGTCCCCGATTTTCCTCGCGTGCCGGCGAGAGGTGTCGGATCGAAAGGTACAGGCCGATGTCCAAAGAAATCGATGAGTGGCACGACCGCCTAGGCGGATTCGTTGGGCGGCCGACGTTGGAGGAGTATGGGTACAAGTACTCCGACCACTTTGTCATCGAGCGCAACGAGGGGGTCGTGGAACTGCGGATGCACTCCGAAGGCGGCCCCGCCATCTACTCTTTGGGGCTTCACAACGCTTGGGGCCAGGCATGGCAGGAGGTTGGCAACGATCCTCGGAATGAGGTTGTAATTCTGACCGGGACCGGAAACGCGTGGCTGGCAGGCGTCGACCCTGCCTCCTTCGCGCAGCCGTTTCATGAATGGCCGGGCGATACCGCCTACGAGCTCTACTACGACGCAATAAAGCTTTTGGAGAACCTTGTCTTCGGGGTCGATGTCCCCACCATCGGGGTTGTCAACGGTCCCGGTTTCCATACCGAGCTCGCCCTATTCTGCGACATCACCTTGGCCGCCGAGGATGCCGTCTTCTCCGATGGTCACTTCGCCGCCGGACAGGTGCCGGGCGACGGCCTGCAACTCGCCTTTCAATCCCTGCTGGGGCCCAAGCGAGCCGCTCATGCCTTCTACACCAGCGAGCAAATCGATGCTCGCAAAGCGCTGGACCTGGGACTGGTCAACGAGGTGCTGCCCACCGACAATCTGCTGCCGCGCGCACGACAGATCGCGCAGATGATGATGGAAAGATCCCGCGCTACCCGACGCCTGACCCACGCCATCGTGCAGCGCCCCTTCAGGCGGCGATTGCTGGAGGATCATGGATTCGGCATGGCGCATGAACTCTTCGGCGCCTTTACGGACCGACCTGGCAACCGGGGGTAGTGGTGGGCGGCAGTTACGGCGGCACGGTCGCGGCAACCCTCGATTGGTATGGCTGCGCCACCTTTCGGCTGACCGTCGGCGAGCTGGTCGTCTTCCTCGATGCCTACATCGATCGGTTTCCCGGTGCGCCCGGACCCGATGTACACACCGACGATATCGACAGAGCGGACTGGATAGTTGTCGGCCACTCCCATTTCGACCATTTGTGGGGCGCTGAACGCATCGCCCGGCGTACCGGTGCCACGATCATCGGCAGCCACGAAAGTATCCGGATCATGGAACAAGAGGGCGTTCCCGACGATCAACTGCTACCGGTCAGTGGAAGCGAACGCATCCGCCTATCGTCGGATGTGACGGTCACGGCCTACCCCAGTCTGCATTCCTCGGTCTGGACCCACCAATTCCCCGCTTCCGATGAAGAGTGTCTGGGCGATCTGTGGCTCACCTATCAGGAGCGTCAAGTCCGTCAGGCCGAACGTTCCCCGGCCGCAGGGTTAGCTGCCCTCTCACCCCAGATACTGGCCCACATGCAACTCAGCAATCAGCATCCGCGCGGCGACGGCGGCGCCCTGGTGTACCTTTTCGAAACCAGCCAAGGCAGCCTGCTGTTCCAAGACACTTCCGGACACTGGAGCGGCATATTGCGGGATATACGTCCTGACGTGGCTATCCTTGCCGCGGCCGGCAGGCCCACCATCGACGGCGAACCGATCCAGGGCAGCCTCGCCGATTTTATCGCCTGGCAAGCGCAGCTCCTCCATCCCGCGCGCGTGATTCTCAGCCACCACGACGACTTCCTGCCCGGCCGGTCGGTGCCTGCCGACCTCGCCCCCATCCGTGCAGCACTGTCCCATGCAGCACTCCACACCGAACTGATCGAACTGACATACACCAGCGGCTACCCGCTGTTCCTCGAATCGGGGACAGCAAACCGATCCTGTCGATTGCCGGAATCCCAAGGCATGTAGGTGAATTATGGCTTCTCATCACGACCCAGCGAAAACCGGCTTGCTGCTGGTCGACCCCTACAACGATTTCCTCAGTGAGGGCGGCAAACTGTGGCCACGGCTACAGGAGGTTGCCGAGGAAGTGCATTTGCTGGACCATCTACGCGCGATCGTGGACACGGCCCGGAGTGCCGGTGTCAAGATCTTCTTCGTCCCCCACCACCGTTGGGAACCGGGCGACTACGAGGAGTGGAGGTTCCCGACGGCCACCCAAGTGGCCTCTGCCGAGCTTCAGACTTTCGCCAAGGGCACCTGGGGCGGTGCCTTCCACGGCGATTTGCAGGTCCAGCCGACCGATGTGGTGATCAAGGAACACTGGGCGCAGAGCGGTTTCGCCAACACTGATCTGGACCACCAACTCAGGCAGCGTGGGATCGATCACGTCGTGACCGTCGGCATGCTCGCCAATACCTGCATCGAATCGACGTGTCGTTTCGCGACAGAGCTGGGCTACCACACGACGTTGGTCAGGGATGCGACTGCTGCCCTCAGCCGTGAGGCAATGCACGCAGCACATGAGATCAACGGGCCGACCTTCGCACATGCGATAGTTACTACCGACGAACTCATCACGGGTTGGCGAGGTCTGCAGTAACTACGACAACGACGGCGCTGTCCCAAATTCGGCCGCAGCGGTCACGGGACGACGTTGCGGTGTGTGTGGTGAGTGCCTGCTGCCGGGGCTTGTCAGAGTGCCGTCGCTGGTGACGGAGGAGCCGAGAGCTTCCCGCGGCCACGACGGCGAACCCGAAAGCTCTGCGCTACGGCTGGCGCCCCGACGAATAGTCAATGAGGCGACCGCGTTGGAGGGCTGAGATGCTGCGTTCGTCGGGCTCTAACTTGCCTTGTTGTATGCCTCCACGATATCGGCTTGGATTCGTCCGCGGCTGGAAACGTTGTAGCCGTTGTTCTTCGCCCATTCGCGAATAGCGCCGGTCTGCTGCTTGTCGGCAGCGGTACGCGTACCGGTCTTGGCCTTGCCCCGAGGGATCCGGCCGACCTTGCGGGCGACGCCGGCCCACTGTTCGAACACGTTTCGAAGCTTGAGTGCGTTCTTGCTCGACAAATCGATCTCGTACTCGACGCCGTCGAGGCTGAACGAGACCGTCTCCTCGGCTTTCGATTTGCCATCGAAGTCGTCGATCAGTTCGACGATGATCTTCTTTGCCACGTCGTCCTCCATATCTCGTTGTCGAAGTATCTGGGGGGCAAGCTTAGGCTGACCGGCTGCCCGCTGATTTGTCAGGCTGCCCGGCGAGCGCCCGCGGCCGTGGCCGAGGGGCCTCGTCTCCGACGCCCTCGCACCACCGACAGGCGGTCGGTGATCGCTGAAAACGATAGTTCCGCTGGTGAGTTCAAACAGCTGGACGACCACTGTGACGCGGGATTCAGGCCGCAAATCTTCGATCAACTTGGCCGCACCAGCATTTGCTCGGAGTCTGCCCTGCTAGGACGATGGCCTGTCATTCGAGCGCGCCAATCGCGGATAGCTTGCCGGTCCCTCGCATAACGGCTTCAGGCCTCGATCTGCGATCCGCAGGTGCTGTCAGTGAATGCCGACAGCCCGTGCGGTCAGATCCAGGATTCCGTCACGATGGCGTTGTCCAGAAATCATGTCTGTGATCTCCGGGCGCATGCTCGCAAATATCGCCGCGGCGAGGAACTCCGCATCTGCGTCGGGGGTGAGCTGCGAAATCAACTCCGCAAGCAGTGCGCGCCACGGCGCCCATGTCTCCGACTGGCAGCCATCGGGCAGGGCGCGCATCAACGGTTGCAGCTCGACCGTTGTGAGGTCGAACACCGCGGCCACGACCGCCAAGATGCGTTCGCCGACGGGCACTCTCGTATTCGCGGCGGTATCGGATACGGCCGCCCATGCTCGTTTGGTGCGGTCGTCGAACAGGTCGCGAATCAGCCCCTCCCGGTCTGTAAACCGGCGGAACAGCGTGCCCTTACCGACTCCGGCCGCTGTCGCGATGTCGTCCATCGAAACATTGTTCAGCTTGTCTTCGCAGATTAGGCGCCCCGCAGCGGCAAGGATCGCAGATCGATTGCGCTCGGCGTCAGCACGCATCTTCGACTCTCCTCTTGACAGAAGCGGACCAATAGTCCGTATCATAACGCATGTTAAGCGGACCGTTAGTCCGAATTGAAAGGTGGAATCGCATGCGTGCTGTCCGTTATCACGAGTTCGGGGCCCCGGAGGTACTCCGGGTCGAACAGGTCGACGATCCTGAGCCGGGCGAGGGTGACCTTCTCGTCCGGGCGGTGGCTACCGGAGTGAACTACTTCGAGGTGCAGGTGCGCGCCGGAGTGGTCCCAGATCCGCTCGGTGCACCGTTGCCGCATACACCGGGTATCGAGGTAGCCGGAACGGTGGCCGCGGTCGGCCCAGGCGTCAGCACTGACCGCATCGGCGACAGGGTGGTGGGCACCGTCGCCTCCGGTAGCTACGCCGAGCTGGTGCGGATACCAGCGGCGGCGGCCATTCCGCTCGATGCACGTCTCGACGAGCATCAGGCGCTCGCGCTGCTCGGGCAGGGTGCGACAGCTATGGGGGTGATCGAAGCCGCCGACTTGGGTTCCGACGACACAGTGCTGGTGGAGGCGGCCGGTGGGGGAATCGGAACACTACTCGTCCAGCTCGCTAAACGGGCCGGCGCGCGAGTTGTCGCGGGGGCGAGTGGGGCGGCCAAGCGAGAAGTGGCTGCCGACCTGGGCGCCGACGCAACCATCGACTACACGCGACCGGGTTGGACCGATGAGGTCGGGCCGGTGTCGGTAGTTCTGGAAACCGTTGGCGGACAGACAGCCCGCGACGCGTACAACTTGCTCACGGCACCTCGTGCGCGAATGATCGTCTTCGGCGCGGCCAGTGGCGTCCCGGTCGAGATTGCTTCGGATCAATTGCTTCGGATCGGCGCGCCGCTCATTCCGTTCAGCCTCGGCTATCGTCCGCAGCGGTGGCCTGAGTTGGCACGCCGAGCCGAGGAGTTGACCGCCTGCGGCGAGCTCACACCTGTCATCGGCACGGTCCTGCCGCTGAATGAGGCGGCAGCGGCGCATCGCGCGTTCGAGAACCGCACCACGATCGGCAAGACGATCCTCACTGTCTGAGTCGCGATGCAAATACTCGCGTATGCCGCTACGTCGCTCCGAACCGCGCCTCCAAGAGCACCTATCGGATTCGGCTGCTCAATCGTCACCAGTAGATTAGGCCGCGGCGCGGTCGAGGAACCGGGTAGAGATCTGTGCGTCGTTCCCTCGGTTGGCCAGCCGCCGGTTGGCCAACCGAGGGAGGATTTTGCTTCCCGTTCCGGTACAGGCGATGACCTGCCGTGGGTGTCACGTCGCGCAATACAGCCGGCGATACCTCGTCGCCGCTGTTCGGGGTTACGCGTCGGGGTAGTCGGATTTCTTGCTCGCGATCAGAGGTCTCGAGGCCGACCGCACACGCAGAGATTGGACCCGATCGAGCAGCGGCAGTAGCCATTCGAGGGCATCTACGCATTCTCCGGCGAGGGCTAGATTGTCGCGCCGCACCCTTGTTGTTGTGGCGGGGTGGACGGAGTAACTCATTGATGGCGCGACCCGATCTGCGGTCCGCAAAGCCTCGGGGCAATAGCGGGAACCATTGACTTCTAACGGATTTCAACTGGGCGGCAGGATTTCAGCCTTGTTGTGACTTGCCGATCGGCGGAGCGTGATGCGCCTCCTTGTGTCGTCGGCCCGTAGCTGCACCGGCGGTGCCTCCGTCGGCGCGGATGGTGTCTCGTTCGACGACTATTGCGCGGTCCTGCCGTATACTAAGAGACCCCGCTACGGTGCGGCGCGTCGAATCGTGAAGCCGAGCGCGGCGAAAGCCAGTGAATAGGGGAGAACTCCGACGACTTCGAATACTTGAATCGAAGTCGACTCCGGTCCGATCGCGAAGATCAAATATCCGCCTATTGTGTACAGAAGGGCTCCTACTCCCAGCAGTCCGCCCCACAGCATTGCGCCCGACCTGGCAAGAGCTACGCCAAACACGGCGTGACCTACCGGAAATAGGATGAGGGCTGGAATGACAATAATTGCAGCATCCAGGCCGAAATCAGCCGATTTATGCACGATCTGCGGCGCGTATTGCGCCGTGGCGGGATTATGGGAACCGTCGAACAGGATCAGGGCGAACCAGGACAATGTTCCGAGAAGTGCAGTGACCGGAGCTGCGATGCTGATTCGTGAGATAGGCGCTCTGCCGGCCCCGAGCATCGCAGCAAGGCTGACCACTTGTAGAAACAGACCGATTGCCTGGATGTCGTGAGTTAGGCCGTAGTAATCGGGCGCCCCCGCGATGCTGAATCCGTCACGGGCGGGATGTAATACGGTACCTATCGCAAAGACGAGCGATCCACTGAGCGCGGCCCAGAAAGCGAGGCTCGCCAGCCGGGCGGCGCCGGTTCCGGCTTCTGGGAAATTTTGTTCGCGATGGGTCGAGGTGTATGCGGCCGGTTGCTTCATCCGAGGGCCCTTCTAGTTTGCCGGCCGTGAGCCGGTGATGCGATATCGATCGTGTTCCATATTGCGGGAAAAAAAATTGTTTACATCATTAGCGCGCTCCGGGGTTTACTGGTCGTCTGAATTGATCAGCGCCCTGTTCTACGATCGCGCCGTAACTCGTCAGATGAGTCGGTCCTGGTTGCGCCAGTATTCGTCGCGTAACTGACGCTTCAATATCTTTCCTGTATCAGACCGAGGTAACGAGCGGAATATCACTTCTTTCGGCGCCCTCACGCTGCCGATCTTTTTCTTCGCGAGGGAGATGAGCTCGGCTTCGGACACCGACTGTCCCAGCTCTACCTCGACCACCGCCGTGACTCGTTCGCCCCATTTCTCGTCCGGCAATCCGATGACAGCGCAATCACGTACCGCTGGATGTTCCCAGAGAACTTGCTCGACTTCCGATGGAAACACGTTGAATCCGCCGGAGATTATGAGATCGCGCTTGCGGTCGACGATATATAGGTAGCCTGAGGTGTCCAGATAACCTATGTCACCTGTGGCCTGCCAGCCGCCCGGTCGCTGCACTGCTGCTGTTTGGTGCGGCGCTTTGTGGTATCCCGTCATACGGAGCGAACTTCGGACTACGATCTCGCCACTGGCACCCGACGGCATAATTTGGCCTGTGTCATCCATGATCGCGATGTCGGCGACCACGGAGGGCCGGCCACAGCTTCTCAACCGCTGAATCAGACGGGGGTCCCGCAGAGCCTCGACATGTTCTTCCGGACTGAGAAAGGCGCACAGCATCGGAAGTTCGGTCTGTCCATAAAACTGTGCCATCACTGGCCCGAATGTGTCGATCGCCGCTTTGAGTTTTTCGACCGACATCGGAGCGGCACCGTAGAGGAAGTACTCGAGGCTGGAGAGATCCCGTGTCTTCACGTCATCGTGAGTGAGCAGTGAGTAGATGGCCGTGGGTGGCAGGAATAGTCGCGTAACTTGGTTCCGCTCGATCGAGGAGAGAATCTCGCCCGGGTCCACGCTCTTGTGAACGACATTCGTACCGCCGACCGTGAGTACTGGAAAGACGCCGGTGCCCGCCGCATGGGTCAGGGGCGCCGCGACCAAGTGGACCGGAGACCGTTCGGGCAGGTGCGCCAGAAAGGCATGGATCATCGTCTCGAAGGCGCGGTTCGGAATTTCGACGACCTTCGGCCGACCGGTCGTGCCTCCCGTACCGAAGAAGGCCGTGGTCGCGTCGCCGTCCAGAGGTGGCAGCGGCACTTTGGTATCGGCCGGAGCGATCCATTCGGCCAGCGTCGGTTTGCCGCTTTTCGCGCCCCCGATCTCCACTTGGCACAGCAAGCTCGCTACTTGTTCGCCTATCTGATCTGCGATTTCTGCGAGCTCCGACTGGAACAGCAGTGCTTGTGCCTCGACTAGGTCGAGTAGCGCCACCATGTCTTCCATTGTGGATCTGGCATTCAGTGCCACCCACGCGCAACCTGACCGGAGGACGCCCAGAACGCAGGGGAACGCGAGCACCGAGTTGCCGCTCAATATCGCCACCGGTGCCTGCGGGCGAAGCCCTTCGCGATGTAGCGCTGCTGCGATCCTGTGGCTCAGCGTTTCGACCTCGGAATACGGCATCTCAACCGAACGGTCGTGTGTTACAAAGGCCATGCCGTCCGGGTTCATCCTAGCGCCACGATCGAAGTACTCGATCAGTCTCATGCCGACTCTTCCTTAGTGGCCGAGCGCGCGGAGCCCCCCGTAACGCAGCGGTTGATCTGTTCACCGAGCCCGTCGATCGCGGACCGCAGTGTATTTCCTGCGGTGAGGTAGACGGGCGGCGTGCGAGCCGCTCCGACGCCGGCAGGAGTACCGGTGGCGATGAGGTCGCCGGGTGCGAGCGTAATGAAGGTGCTGATGTAGGAGATGATCTGCGCGACAGAGAACACCAGCTCACTGGTCGCCGATTTCTGCATGACATCGTGATCGACACTGCAGGTAATGCCCAAGTCGCGAGCATGTTCTGCCTCGTCTGGCGTCACGAGGAACGGGCCGACAGGTGTCGAGCCCTCGAATGTCTTGCCCTGCAGGAACTGTGACGTTCTGAATTGCCAATCGCGCATCGTTACGTCGTTGACGATCGTATAACCGGCGACTGCATCCAAGGCCTCTTCTTCAGGCACATCGCGAATGGACGTGCCGATCACGACGCCCAGCTCGACCTCCCAGTCGACCGCCTCGGAGGTCTCGGGCAAAACGATGTCGTCATATGCCCCGATCAAACTGCGGTTGTACTTCGCGAACAGCGTGGGATGACTAGGCTCATCAATCCCAATTTCGGAGATGTGACTTCGGTAATTGACTCCGACGCAGATGATCTTTTCTGGCGTCGGAGTCAGAGGGGCGAAGTCGACCGAATCCAAGTGTATGGTGCGGCCACCATCGAGTTCGGCAGCGCGGATTCGCCAATCCGCGCCCGAGGCAATGAGGGCGCTTACCGATTCGTACGGGAGCAGCGTCACCTCGTCTCCGTCGACTCGTCCTGCGGAGCAGCCGCCGTCGACTCGGATCGTTGCGAATCGCATGGTGTAGCCCTTCCTTATTGGGCCCTGGGTATCCCGCGAGCCACCGGATGACACTGATTAGTGTATCCAAATTTCTACCTGATGTATACAAGCTCGCTGTGGTTGCCGACTGCGGCCGGCGCCCTTCGGGTGGCCGTGATGGCGGGGTGGGGGTGACCGTAAGGAACGTGTCACCAGGTACATGAGCGCTACCCCCGTGGCGTGGTGCCGCTGATGATGCGATGGTGGAGCGGCCAACGCTGTATTCCTCAGCGAGGTCGGCGAGACTCGCGTCGTCGGGTCGTGGTAGCGGTGGTGGATCGTTTTGAGTGCTGTGAGAGGAAGTTTCGGCTGTTTGCCCTTGAGGCGGCCCTTTGCGCGGCCCTTGGTCATGCCTTCCCGGGCGCGCAGGTGGCCGGGGTGGGCCTCGGATTCGGCGACCATGGCGAGGGTTTGCGTGATCATCTTGCGAACGAGTCGGGCCTAGGTGACTGGTGTCGAATGGGCTGTCATGCGGGCCGGTGAGATCGTTGGGCTTGGCGGTCTGAGTAGTTGGGTGTTGTTTCTGGTTGCGGCGGTGGCGGTTTGGGGTTCGGGGCCGTTCCAGGTCCTCATGCGGTGGCAACGGCCCAGTTGCCGGTGGTGTGGGTGATTCCGAGAGCTGCCAGGCGAGCGAGGTTGACTGCGGCGGCGAGCACGCCGAAGTCGGCGGCGATCTTCTCCCGGCCCCTCACGCGGGCGCGGCGGCCGCCGTGGCGGCGGCGCATCAGGTGCCCGATCTTGCGTTCGACCTTGGGGCGGGTGGCGCGGTAGTCGGCCTTCCAGACCGGATCGTGTTGACGTTCGCGGGCGGTGGCCAGGTAATTCTCGTGCGCGCCGATGGTGATCGTGCGGCCGCCGGCCGCCGTGGTGCACTGTGCCCGCAGGGGGCAGCCGGTGCAGACGGCACCGAAGCAGGCGACACCGGTATGGCGGCCGGTGCGGGCGCCGATCATCACGGTGGCTCCGGCGGGGCAGGTCACCGTCCGCGCGTCCAGATCGATGATGAAGCGGTCCTTGGAAAAGTGTCCCTTCACCGACGGCGACGGCTGCACCTTGATCTGGTTTCGAATACCGTTGTCGTCCAACAGTTTCAGCAACTCACCCGCCCCATACTGGCATCACCGAACACCGCCGTCCCACCGTCTCCGGTTCCGGTTTCGGCTTCGGAGGGCAGGATGTCGGCGAGCAGTCCTTCGGCGGTTTCGGCGTCACCGCTGTTGCCGGGCGTGACCGTGGTAGCGGTGATGATCTCGCTGTCGGGGTCGACGGCGATGTGGCCCTTGTAGCCGTCGAACCCGCGCGCGGAGGTTTTGCGCCCGTGGCGGGTCTCGGGATCGACAGTGGAGATCACCCGATCGGTGGCGGTCCCGCGCACGATCGCGAACATGCCGTCATCGCCTTCGGTGATGTCCTGGCCCACCACGGTGGCCAGCAATCGCGCAGCCTTGCCGGTCGGCTCGTCGAGCTCGCATCCATCCAGCAGCGCCAGCATCGCCATCGCGTCGCGGGCCCGGGAATCGATCAACTCGGCGCGGGATGTTTCGTCGTCCCAGTCGATGACGGGTTTGGCCGCGCCGGCGTAGTCGTCACCGCTGGTGACCTGCGCCCGCAACGCTGCCGCCAACTCGGCGCCGGCGACGGTGAGCAGCCCGCGGATCGCCGAGCAGACCAGGGTGATGGTGTCCATGGTCGCGACCGCGTCATACAACGGTGTCGAGTCCAGCACCCGTTTGCGGCCCACCAGCCCCGCGGCCCGCGCGACCTCGAGCACGGCGTCGAAGATCCGGTCCGGCCGATCCGAGCGAGCCAACCGGGCCCGCATATCCACCAGCACCGTATGCACGAAACCCGGATAATCGAAACTCAAACCACCAGCGGCGTATTTCCAGCGGGCGTCGAACGCGAACCGCTCCACCGCTTCCCGGTCCGACAAGCCCTCGATCCGCTGCAACACCATCACCACCGCCACGATCATCGGCGGCACCGACCGACGCCCGACATCAGTGAACAGATCAGCGAACATCTCATCCGGGAACAACCGGCCGCATTCCCGATGCAACACACCATAAATCGAGCCCGCACCCACCCGGTCGGCACAGAACTCCACCGTCGACCGCAACAGATCACCCTGACACGGCACACGCCCCAAACTCACCCCAAGCATTCTGCTCGAGACCGGCCGGTCACCGCACGAAAAACACCAACCACCTAGGCGTAGACCTGGCTGCCGAGCCCGAACAGCACCTCCCGCTCGCGCAGGCTGATCAGGATGTCGTCGGCATCAGTCATGTTCCGCGCGAACCGATCGAACTTCGTCGTGGTCAGCACCACCTGCCGCCCCGGCCGCGGCCGCCGCTGGGGAGTGGGAACTATCTCGTAATTGGTGTTTCCGGCGGTTTCTCTCAGTAGGTTCGGGCGTCGGGCCAGCGGTCGGCGAAGGTGATCGCGAACGCGTTGACCGCGGGCTTCCAGCGCATGGTCCATCGTGCCCGACCGTCACCGGTCGGGTCGAGCGATCGAGTCACCAGATACAGGCATTTCAAAGCGGCTTGCTCGGTCGGGAAGTGCCCTCTGGCTTTGATCGCACGCCGGTAGCGGGCGTTCAAGGACTCGATCGCGTTCGTCGAGCAGATCACCCTCCGTATCTCGATGTCGTAGTCGAGGAACGGGATGAATTCCTCCCATGCGTTGTTCCAAAGACGAATGATCGCACCGTATTTCGAGCCCCACTGCTCGGTCAGCTCGTCCAGCGCGGACCTGGCGGCCTCTGCGTTGACCGCGGTATAGATCGGCTTCACATCCCGTTTCAACGCGTCCCAGTGCTGCCGGGCGGCCAGCCGGAACGTGTTGCGTATCAAATGAATGATGCAGACTCCCGCTGTCAACCTGCTCGGGTTCGGAAGGGTATTCGGGTCTGTTCGTGCAGAGGGCATGTGAGCGGCCCGCGTGGAGACGGTGGGCCGCGCGGGTGGTGAGGTGTTCGGATCAGACCGTGGTGGAGGTGTGTCTTCCGGGGTCGTAGATGGTGTTGTCGTGCCAGCAGCGCCAGAGCACTCGAGTCCAGCGGGCGCCGACGCCGCGCAAGGCTCGGAACTTGCCGTGGCCGCGGGCCCGTGACTGTTCGTATGCCCTGGCGGCCCAGTCGGTTTCGCGGGTGGAGACGAATGCCCACCAGTCGATGGCGTGGCGCATTCGGTGGTTGCAGGCGTAGCGGAATCGGACCTGGTGCATGCGGCCCGAGGCCCGGGTGACCGGGGACAGGCCGGCTTCGGCGAGTAGCACTCGAGCCTCGGGATAGTGCGTGCGGTCGTCACCCATTTCCGCGATCAACGTGGCCGCCACGACTGGACCGATACCGGGGAAGCTGCGGAAGATCGGGGCGTCGGGATGGGTGCTGAGCAGGAGGTCGATGCGCTTGTCGCAGGCACGGATCTGCTGGTTGAGCAGCCGCAGCTGGGCGGTGAACAACTCAGCGGTGAACTGCTTGCCCGCAGTGGTTCCCTCCGACGCTGTCAGCAGGTGCGGTGCGATCCGCTCGACCAGCCGGTCGGCTGGCACTCGACCGGTGTAGCTGTGCCGGCGGCAGAACGCGTCCATCCGGGCCGCGGTGACCCGCGCAGCCTTCTCCGGTGTCGGGTAGTCGGCGAGGAAGTCGAGGGTGATGTCACGGTCGAGCGAGGAGAACAAGTGCAGCGGCGCAGGATGATAGGCGTCGAGAATGGCACGCAGCTGGGACTCGACGCTGCGCTGGGACCAGATGATCCGTTCGCGGTCTCGAATGACGGCCTTCAGCTCGGCGGTCTGCGCCGACAACACCGGCAGCGACCGCCAATGGGCATGTTCATGACGCAGGGTGTCGGCCAGGACGAATGCGTCGAAGGTGTCGGATTTGGTGGCCGAGAGCCGGTAGCGTTCCCGGGCCCGGGCCGAAATCTTCGGTGACACACAGTAAACCGGCAGACCGCGTAGCTGCAGGTGTTCGACCAGCAGCCCCTCACCGCGCTCGATCGCGATCCGGATGCCGGGGATGTCGAGTAGGTCATCGAGTGCCGCGAAGCCGGCGACATCGTGCCGCAACCGCTTCTGCGTCAGAACCCGCCCTGTGTCGTCAACAAGACAGACCTGGTGATGTGCTCCGCCCCAATCGATTCCGGCGAACACAGACTGCCCGACAAAGTCGGTGACAGGAAGGTGGTGGACCAACGATGCTCCTGGAAGAGATTCCGGTCATCGCGTGGGCTGGCTTCCCCGGAACCTCATCTCGGCGCTCGAAGCGCAACTCCCGCTGGCCGATGTGAAGCCCGCCGCCACCCCAGCCCAACAGGTCTGCATCTGGACCTCGTAGGTTGCACGTCTGCATAGGTCGTGACCGGGGTGGAGCGAGTGACCACCGGGACCATCCCGGCGCAGCCATTGTGAACGGATGAGGTCTGGACCGTGGCCAGCGGCCACACGTTCCCGACGACCTCCGGCAGGCCTTTCAAACCGTCGCAGACCAGGAAGAACACGTCCTTGACCCCGCGGTTGCGGATCTCGGTGAGCACGCTCATCCAAAATTTCGCGCCCTCACCACCGGTGCCGGCCCACAAGCCGAGGATGTCTTTCTCACCGGTGACCGTCACTCCGATCGCGGCATAGATCGGCCGGTTGGCGACCTGACCATCTCGAACCTTCACCACCAGCGCGTCGATGAAGATCGCGACATAGACCTCGTCCAGGGGCCGGCTCGACCATTCCTGCATCTCCTCGATCACTTTGTCGGTGATCCGGGAGACGGTCTCCTTGGACACCGACGCGCCATAGATCTCGGCGAAATGCGCCGAGATCTCCCCAGTGGTCAGGCCTTTCGCATACAACGACAGCACGATCTCATCGACCCCGGTCAACCGACGTTGCCGTTTTTTCACGATCTGCGGTTCGAAGCTGCCATCCCGGTCGCGGGGCACTTCGATCGGCACGGGCCCGGTCGTCTCGGTCAGCACCGTCTTCGGTCTGGTCCCGTTGCGCACATTGAGCGAGTCCCGTTCGGCGGGAGCCTGATTCGGCTCATAGCCCAGATGCTCGGTCATCTCCTCGTTCAACGCCGTCTCCAGGACGGTCTTGGTGAACTGTTTGAGCAGCCCGTCCGGCCCGGTCAGGGACAAGCCCTGCTCCTTGGCCATCCGGACCAGCTCCACCGCCGCCAGCTGTTCGGCCGAAGCCTCAGCCTTCTTCCTCGCCACGGCATCAAGTGTCGTCATCACGGCACCTTCCCGCTGACCATCCGATCAGCGAATCAGGCCGGAAACACCGAAGAATCCACAGTCCCGGGGAGTGTCTGAAAGACGGCTCTGGATCACTTTCGGTGGTAGTTGATACACGGTGACGGCACGATGCCTTGGTGTGTGTGGCGAATGTTGCTGTGGGGCTGGTGTTCTCGGGTTTGTCGATGCTGAATCGTGGACGATGTTGTCGATGAGGGACCACGGGTCGTGGTGCGGGCCAGGACGGCGTCGGTCCCGGCGGTGTGCTCGTGGTGCGGGGCGGAGTCGTCGAAGGTCCACAGCTACCATCACCGGACCGTGGCGGATCTGCCGGTCGACGGCCGCTTGGTGGTCGTGCGGGTGCGGGTGCGTCGGCTGGTTTGCCCGACGCCGCAGTGCTGCAGGACCTTTCGTGAACAGGTTCCTGGGCTGCTCGAACGCTACCAACGGCGAACGACCCGGCTGACTGGTCAGGTGCGGGCGATCGTGAAGGAATTGGCCGGTCGGGCTGCGGTCCGCGTGTTGGCCGCGTTGCCGGTTCGACTCTCCCGACACACCGCGGTGCGGGTGCTACTGGCGATCCCGCTGCCGCGCCGCCCGGTTCCCCGCGTGATCAGCGTGGACGACTTCGCCCTGCGACGCCGAAACCGTTACGGCACAGCGGTTATCGATGCCGTGACTTATGAACGAATTGACGTCCTGGCCGACCGCAAATCTGAAACCCTCGAAAAATGGCTTCGCGGCCATCCTGACGTCGAGGTCGTCGTCCGCGACGGATCGGCCACCTACGCCGAAGCGATCCGCCGCGCGCGACCCGGTGCACTGCAGGTCAGCGATCGCTGGCACCTCTGGCACGGTCTGGCCCGATCGGTGCGAGAGGTCGTCGCCGCCCATGGCCGATGCTGGGCCGCGGCCGGCCCGAAACGACAGACCCTCACCCGCGAGACCACCACGCTGGAACGCTGGCATGCGGTGCACGACCTGCTGAATCAGGGCGTCGGATTGCTGGACTGCGCCCGCCGCCTCGGCCTGGCGTTGAACACGGTGAAACGCTATGCCCGCGCACCCGAACCAGATCAATTGCGCCGCCCACCGTACTACCGGGCCTGCCTGGTCGACCCCTATCGCGACCATCTGCGCCGCCGCCGCATCGAGCAGCCCGGTGTTCCGGTCCTGCACCTGTTCCATGAGATCACAGCTCTCGGCTAGACCGGCAGCGGCGAACCTGCTGCACAAATACCTCAACCAGGGCCGCGCCGAGAGCGACCGCATCACTCCCTCCCCACGGCGGCTGACCTCATGGATCATGAGCCGGCCCACCGATCTTCCCGCCGGACGCCGAACTCACTTGGAGGAGCTCGTCGCTGCGTGCCCCGAGATGACCGACCTTGCCCGGCTGGTCGCTGAGTTCGCTGCGATCCTGACCGAACGCCGCGGCAACGAGCTAGACGCCTGGATGAAGCAGGTCCGCGAGGCCGGGCTGACCGAACTCGGTCCGTTTCTGCGCGGTCTCGACCAAGACCACGACGCCGCGATCACTGGCCTGACCGTGCCTTTCAGCAACGGTCCGATCGAGGGCGTCAACACGAAAATCAAGCTGATCAAGCGACAAATGTATGGCAGGGCCAGCTTCGAGCTACTCCGACACCGCATCCTGCTGGCATAGCCCGGCCACCACCGAAAGTGAGCCAGAGCCGTTAATCGGACACTCCCCGCCGCTGCGGAAGTGACCGCAGTGAGCGTGTTGTCCAGGCCGGTGCGATTCTTTCGGGTAGTGCCGGAGAATCCTTCGTCGATGAAGATCCGCACGCGCGGCACCGCGAGGGTGAGCAGCTGCTCGGTCTGAATCTCGACGTCTTGTTCGTCGGTGGAGCATCGCAAGTATCCGACGTGGAAGGGCTCGATCACCGCCAGATCGTTCCTTCTCGGGACGGTTCGCAGAAAACCTCTGAGGAACAGAGTGACCAGGGCCGGAATCCTGTGGGGGCGGCGTGTTCCGGTGGTGGATCGCCTTACGGAACAACACGGGGTTTTTCGAACCCGCGGGACGGTGATCATCACGGGTTACCGGCGGAAGTCGTCCGAACGGAAATCCGCTGTGTTGGATTCTTGGATCACGGCGGCTGCCAGCCGGGCATAGCGAGCGGCCATGTCCCGGGCAGATAGGGGCTGGTCGTTGGTGAGCCACCATGTGAGGGTCTGTACGAACATTCCGCCCAGGAGTGCGGACACGAACTCGTCTACCGGTGATCGTAAGGGCAGGTGTGTGGCGGTCATCGACGTCACCGTGTCCTGGATCCGCGTGGCGAACCACCGACTGCCTTTGCGACCCAGCAGGGCGCGGTAGAGCTGTCCGTAGTGCGCGACATTGGTGAAGAACCGTTCGAGCCTGCGAAGTCGGTCGGCGTCGGAGTTACCGCCGTCGCGATCGGTCAGCATTGCCGCAGCCTCGTCGAAGATCTCTTCGACGAGGTGATATTTGTCGCGGTAGTTGCGGTAGAAGGCGGCGCGGCTCACCATCGCCCGCTCGGTGATCTGCCCGACTGTCAGGCGCTCGAAGCCGCGTTCGTCGATGAGGTCGACCAGCGCTTCCCGCAACAGCGTACGGGTACGCCGCACCCGCACGTTCTCCTGAGACCGAGACACTTTCGACTCCTTGTCTCCATTGAGACGACTCGGCGCGGCTGTGACTGCCGCTAAGTCGTATCCGGCGCGACTATTGACCGCAGACAGTATGACCAGGAAGAGACAGAGTGTCTCAATGGAAGGACCCCGATGAACCGCGAACCCCAGCAGGCAGCATCGATGCGTGCAGCCGAGTACGACTGCTACGGAACACCCGAGGTACTGACCGTGCGGAACGTGCCCCGCCCGGAGCCCGGCGGGCGGGAGGTGTTGGTCCGGGTGCGCGGAGCGGCAGTGAATCCCGCGGATACGAAGATACGTTCGGGCGCACTGAAACTCATGTCCGGGCGACGGTTTCCCAAACGAACAGGCGTCGAGTTCTCCGGTGAGATCGTCGCACTCGGCCCGAAAGCCGCCGGCGTTACCGTGGGGCTGCCAGTGTGGGGATTCCTCGGCGATATATCCGGAAAGGCCGGTACCGCAGCGGAATACGTTACCGTCGACGTTGGTGCTGTCGGTCAAGCGCCGGCGACGATCGATCTGTTGCACGCCGCGGCCTTGCCGACTGGCGGTGTCACTGCATTGCTGGCGTTGCGGGACGCACTGCAGGTGGCACCCGGCCACGAGTTGCTCGTCGTCGGGGCCAGCGGTGGCGTCGGCAGTGCGGCCATCCAACTCGGTGTGGCGATGGGTGCGAAGGTAACAGCCGTGGCCAGTCCGACGAACCATGACCTGTGTCAGGCGCTGGGGGCTGCCCACGTCTTCGACTACGCCGACCCTGCCGGCGTCACTGGGACCTTCGATGCGGTTCTGGACTGCCATGGCACCGCACTCAACACCTACCGTCGACTGCTGCGACGTCGTGGCCGGATGCTGAGCATCGATCCGCGTGGCATGCGATACGCGATGCTCAGCACCTTGCTGCCGGGACCGCGCGTTCGTCTGATCATGGCGAAGTCACGCCGCACCGAGCTGGCCGCCCTCGCGGAGTACGTCGACTCCGGCCGCCTTCGGCCGGTAGTCGACGACCTGTACCCGCTGCACGACATCGCGAAAGTACACCAACTGACCGAAGCCGGGCATGCGCGCGGAAAGAGACTCATCGCCCTCGACAACGACTAACTAACCCGACACCCTGCCAAACGCCATGAGCCCTCCGATCAGGCAATCGGATGGTGGCAAGCCAGCCGCTTCGGCCTTCACAACGAGACCAGCCACGCCGACAACTGATTATCGGGAGCTCACCCACCAAGGGCGAGGCGGCTGTTCATGTTCAGCTTGACCTCCCGTCGGGCAGTACGTGTGACCAGAACAGCGGGGTCAGGCCGCGTTCGTCCTCGGCGGTGAGCACGCCAGTCGATCAGCGGCACCACGCCTCACCGGGTTCCTGCTTGAGATTTCAGTTTGCGCAGGTTCCGCTGCTCCGGCGCCTTGGGTAGCGGCGTCAGCTTGATCGCGCCCCGCCGCCGTTCCTTGATCATCTCCGGCCAGGGGACAGTGCGGCAGGGCGGTGCAGGGCGTCCAGCTCGGCGCGCATCTCGGATTGCATCTCGATGAACTCGGTGGCATCGAGCGGTTTCCTTAGCTTTTCGTAGTGCTCGATGCGACCTTCCTCGAATTCGGCTGGCAGATCCTCGGCGGGGTTACGCCATTTGTGGGCGCCGGCGCCCCCGATGTCCTTGCACCGCAACTGATCCCGCAACGCCTGGAAGGTGGGGGTCCCGTACACCATCCACACCCCCGGCGCTCGCCGTGCCGATCGTTCTGGTGCACCAGCTCCGCCCAGCTGACATTGCCCGGGTCCGACCGGATCGCCGCCAGCACCGCCGGCCCGTCCTCGGCGTCACCGTCCAGGGTTTCCTCGCCCCCGCCGAGCGGTGCGATCAACACCAGCAGCCACGCTCGGACCTGCTCCGTCAGTCTGGCGCTGACCTACGCGTACAGCAGTCCCTCACCGTGGTGCAGGGCCGAGCGAACCATCCGCTCGATCCGCCCGCCGTCGGCGGCTCCACCTTCACCTCACGCAGTCGCGCCAACAGGTGTTTCCCGCACCCGTTTGCCCGCTGCGCTCGCGCCGAGTCACGCGCTCGACCAGCCAACACACGATCTCGTCGGCATCGCTCGCGCTGCGTTCGCGATACCCCAGTGACTCCCGGATCTGCGTCCGGTGCGCCTGCTGGTGCGTCCGGTGAAGTCGTAGAAAGCGATCTCGGTTCGCTCCACGCCGACCTGGCGTGCGACGTAATCGTCTGCGGCTTCATGGATTTCGGCACGCCCGCGCGTAAACCGGCCTCGTTCGGTATAGAACCGCAGCATCATCCCAAACCAGAGCTTCGCCGCACCCCGCTTCGTGGCGACCAGGTCCGGTCCCTGTTCAGCAGCGTCCACCGGTCGATCAGCTCGTCTTGGTCCAGTTCCCTCAGCACGCGCGAAGGCTACATCGCACCGGACCACCAGGTCCGCAACCCCGATTCGCGCAGGCTTCATGTAGCTGGTGACACGTTTATTACCAACACCCCGGATTCCGTGGCGGTCGTCGCTGACGGGCGACGCGGAGCAGCGTCCGACCGCCCAGAGGTGGGGTGCCCCGGCGACCCCGCCTATCGCTCCGTTCGTCAATCGACGAATTCGCAGGTCGATTGCTATGTATCCAATTATCGATTAATGGTATACATGTTGGCGGAAGTTGTAGTCAAAGGTGACGTCCAGGCAGCGCGGACGGAAGCCATCGGCCGTTGCTGTCGGGTGTCGAGATCCGATCGTTTTGCGTCATTTGCTTTCGCCACGTCACCTGCCTCGGCACAAGGAGTGCTCTCATGCCCACCGCTTTCGAACCATTCGATCTTGTTGATCTGCACCTTGCGAACCGCATCGTGATGGCTCCTATGACGCGTAATCGCGCGGATCTCGCAGGCGTTCCGACAGAGCTGATGGCGACGTATTACTCACAACGTGCTTCGGCAGGCCTCATCGTGACCGAGGGGACGTATCCCTGCCCGGAGGGGCAGGGGTATCCGTGCACCCCGGGGTTGCACACTGCCGACCAGACCGCGGCATGGCGAGTTGTGACCCATGCTGTGCATGCGAACGGCGGACTCATCTCCGCTCAGTTGATGCATGCCGGACGCATCAGCCACCGCGCCCTTCTCGCCGACAGCCTTGTGCCGGTCGCTCCCTCGGCTGTACGCCCAGCCGGGCAGGCAGTCACCCTGAACGGGCTGTTGGATTACGAGACGCCGGAGGCGTTGACAGAGTCGGGCATAGAGGAGGCTATCGCCTCATTTGTCCTGGCGGCCCGAAATGCGGTCGATGCCGGCTTCGACGCGGTGGAGATTCACGGCGCGAACGGGTACCTCATTCATCAATTTCTGGCCGACAACGCCAATCTCCGCACAGATCGCTGGGGTGGATCGCCTCAGGGGCGAGCCCGTTTCGCGGTCGACGTAGCGCGCGCTGTGACCGAGGCGATCGGGCCGGAACGGGTCGGCTTCCGGATCTCCCCTGGAAACCCATATAACGACATAGTTGAGAAAGATCAGGAAGCGGTATACGGGTGTCTCGTCGCTCAGCTCGACGAATTGGGTCTTGCATACCTACATGTCGCAGAGACGACGAACCGGGAGCTGACGGTTCAGTTGCGGAAGCAGTGGGCTGGCGGATTCATACTGAACCCGTCCACAGAGCGCGATTTGAGAAATCGCCTACAGCTAGTCGAGGACGGGATCGCCGATCTGGTGGCATTTGGGTCGTCGTTCCTGGCCAACCCGGACCTCCCGCTTCGGTTGCTGAGGGGCGGTCCGTTCAACGACGCTGATCCGGGGACCTTTTACCAAGGCGGCGAGCAAGGATATATCGACTACCCGACTCTGCACTGACCGACGGGCGATTCTATCCGGTGGTCTCGGCGCAGGGAGGTTGCCGTCGGCCACAGCCAAGGAGACTCCGTCGACCCGGAAGCTGGGCGTGCCCGCTTTTCCGTCGGGACGGATTCGCGAATACGAAACGATCTGACCGATCCCGCGGTCCTAGAGTTCATCGGCCGGCGGGCGACCCGCTCGTCGCCCTCCACGTTTTAGAGCGCAAAGGAACACCCAAAGATGCTCGAGTACCTAACTATGCCCGGTAGGCCCGACAGAAACAGTGGTGATATCGAGTCGCACGCCACTGAACTCGTCAGGGTGTTGCAAGAAGTATTGGTCGGAACCGACGGCCCCCTGAGTGCACGCATACGCGAAGCGGTGATGCAAGCAGCGGATGTACCGACTTCCGGCCTGACGTACGCAGAGCAAGCGCACCGTGCACCCGAACTCTTGCGTCGGGCAATTAGCGCGCTAGGAGGTTCCGCCTTCGCTATCGCTGCCGATACTCGCACGCGAGGAATTCTGTGTGAATGGTCTGCTGTGGTTTCCCCGCCACTACTTACAGTGCTGACCGGACATTTCGACCTGGCGATCGGCGCCATCGCCGCTTCGGGGATCGGCAGCGACTATGTACGGCGATGCGCAGACGTCCTGGACACGGGCGCTGCTGTCGGGGTCCTCGCCCTTACGGAACTGGGCGGAACCAACGGTGCCAATCAGCAGACCGTGGCAGCTTGGGATGGAAACACAAACGGATTTCGTCTGTCTACACCATGCATTCGCGCTGCCAAGTTCATGCCCAACGTCGCGGACCCGACAGTACCGAAGGTAGCCGTTGTCACGGCACGCCTGATGATGGAAGGACGTGACCAGGGGGTATTCCCGTTCCTTCTGCCCATCCGTGACTCGGCCGGTGCGCTTGCTCGCGGCGTGAGCGTCGCGACCCTGCCTGAAAAAGCCGGCTCGGCGATGGACCACGGACTGATCGAATTCAACGATTGCTGGATGCCCGCTGAGTCTCTGCTCGGCGGAGGCTGGGCGCGAATCGAGGGCGGCCGGCTGAAATGCGATGTACCACAAGAGCAACGGTTCGCGCGCACGATCACCGTACTTGGCGATGGGCGGTTGGATCTGGCGAATGCCGCAATCGCAAGCGCCCGGGCCGCGCTGGCTGCTGTCGTCAACTATGCAGGACAACGGCGCCCAGGAGTGACTCTGATGATCGATCGCGGCCCGGTTCAACGCGATCTGGCGATCGGTTTGGCCTCCGTCTATGCGACAAGTGTGCTCGGCCGGCGCGTTCGCGATATGTTCGCCACCGGCACGGCGAAAGACGTGAGCCTGTGGCCCGCTGTAGTGAAACCTCTGCTCTCCGAGCTTGCGTATGACGTGCTCGTCATGTGCAGACGTCGTGCGGGCGCACAAGGAACACTGCGCACCAATCGCATCGCAGATTGGATGGCCAACGCTGATGGCATTGCTACGGCAGAAGGCGACAACCAGATCATGCAGGTTGCGGCTGGGAAGGGGTATAGCAGACTGGTGGAGTTGCAGTTGCCAGGTGCCCCAGCCGATCTGCCGTGGTACGTCAACCTGCTCGCCGAACGTGAACGGACGATTGCAGACGGTGTCCGCAGAGGCAATTTCGGTACTGCAGGGCCAGTGTGGGGCTGGGATTCCGCCGCCGCGGAGTTGGCAACCGCGACGGGCGAGCGCCTCGCCGCCACCGCGCTCGCCATTGCTGCAGAGGAGAGCAGAGATACGGCCGCCGGGTACCTGATCGGCTCACTTGCCTCAGCCTATGCCCTTGATCGAATTTACGAACATGGCAGCTGGTACGCAGGTCATAATTTGCTGTCCACAGAACGCGCATCTGAGATCTGCGGCGAATTGACGCATAGCCGTAGCCTCATAGTCGACCACTTCTCCGAGCTCGTTACAGCGTTTGATGTGCCGATGCTGCCGGGGGCGCCGTTGTTTGCTCGAGACTACACCGCGTCGTATGGTCCGCTGTCGTTTCATCATCGGCACCCCGCCGTGACCGACCTGGCCATCTGATCGGAGCGGAGGTGTCGAGCGCCTGTGTCGGGGCGTATCCACCGCTATACGTCCCGACACAGCGTATTCGCTGTCAATCATTACCTGGATGACGATGCCCCGCCAGAAGAACCAGTCTTGAGTCCATTGGCCGAACCGCTCGGCAGCCGGAGGTTGGCATCGGGTATTCCGGCCGATACGCCAGGGCGTTGGGAGTAGCCACTCTGTCCCGGCGGTGCCTGCACAGTCGAGATGTACTTCCACAGTCCATCGACCAGACCAGCACCACCGCCGAGCAGTGTTCCCGCGATTCCACCTCCCGCTGCGAAGGCGGCGATTGCTGCAGGAGTAGTCGCCAGGCAACCGGGACCTACCACAAGGCACGAGCCGAATCCGATGACCGCCCCTACCATTGCTCCGAGCACGGTACCGACGATTGTGCCGATGGCCGGGCCCCTTAGCATGTCGCCCGCGAATTCATCGAGGGCCAGCTGATTTTCCATAGCAGCTGCCACAGGCGCCGGTTCCGCTTTCGGACGCAACGTCAAAGTGTGGCCGGAGTCGGTGATGTCGGCCGCGAGATGGTGAGCCGTTCCGTTGACTGTGAATGACAATAGCAACGCGGTAATCAGATGAGCGTCGAGACTGCGGATGTCGACCGTGCCGTGATCCGGTTCCATCATGAAAGTCGCGAAGTTCAAGCGGGTCACGACCGATTGGTCCACGATTTGGGCGATGTACTCCGGTCCGGAGCTTTCCTCGGCGGAAGCAGGGGCCACGGAGCTTGTGATCGCGAGCGCAATTAGTCCGGCCGCGAGGGCGGTAGTGTGAATTCCCATTTTCGAACTTTCCGGATCATTTCTTACCGTGGGGCCCCTGTTCCGAGTGGTTGTGTGTCGGTAGCTCCCGGCAGATTCTGTGCATACTGACTGTGTCCTGGTGCTGCTTGCAGGGTGGTCACGTAGTTGTACAGCGCAATGCCTGCGGTTGGCCCTCCTGCGACCACCATCCCGGCGAGGCCGCCTACCCCGCCTACCAGCGCCACGATCGGGAGAACGGCGATCACGCAGCCGACGCTTATTACCGCGCACGATGCGCCGGCGACAGCGAAGCCGATACCAACTCCGAGCGCCGCACCGATCGCAGTGCCGATCAGACTGCCGATCGATGTCCCAATACTGACTGCGTTGATAAGGTCGTTCATCGCCAGTTGGTTTTCGAGTGGTGATGCAACCGGTTTCAATGCTCTACGGTTGATAGCTTCGAGTTCCGGAACCAGCTGGATCATTCGGCCATCCGCTGCTATTTGTGGACGAATGGGCAGCTGTTGTCCGTCCAGATTGTAGGCCAACGGCAATGAATCCAGAGCGGTGCCGGAAGTGTTTCGAACCAGGACCGAGCGCTGGTCTGGACCGAGCTCGAACGTGCCGTTTTCGAGAACGACAACCACCGTCTCACCATCCAGCGTGGCACGATAGTGCAGGGCGTTCGTCGAGCCGTCGCGTTCGATGCTGGAGCCGGCGATAGTCGGGACCTCGGCCTCCGTCACGGCGGCAGTGGTAGTCAGCGCGGTGGCTGTCAAAAGGACTGCTGCGAGGGTGGTGTAGCGTGGTTTCATTTCTTCTCGTTTTGTCGAAGGTGGACGAAGTGACCGCCGAATGGGCGACGGCTCGAACGTGAAATTTGCACTACTGGTGCGCTGTTCGTTGGGCCAGTGCCAAAACGTCGTCAACTGAAAGTTGGTCGCCCGCGTGCTTTCCGTAGTGGACTTCGAGAATTCGGCCGGTTCCGTCTACTATGAGGTCCGCGGGCAGGCCGTTTCGCCCGCCATCGGGGTTCATCGAGGGTAACGGCTGTTTTCCGCTCAGTACGTGGACCAGGCTCACTGCTACGGCGCGCATAATCGTCCACCATGCCCGGGGATGAAGAATGGCCCACGCGCTGCTTTCGACTCCGAATTCTTTGTACAGGCGCTTGGTGGGATCAGGTATCACATCGAAGGGCAGGAGGGAGGCATGTTTGAGCAGCTCATCCGCCGGTGAATGGAAGACGACTATCTCGTGGACCCCAGCGTTGACCAAATCGTCGTGGCGCGAAACGAACGAACGTAGATGCAGGTTGCAGACAGGGCAGCCGGCAAATCGTCGAAACTGAATGTGTGTCAGCTGGTTAGGGTGTGGCACGGGGGCCAGGGCACCGGTCATGGTGGTCCAATCCCGCGGTTCGATCCTGTCACCCGTGGCCTTGCGAGCAGCCATAATCGTCCTTTGCTATGAAACGCCGCTAGATCATCGCAACGAGAAGTTGCGCTAGCTGAAGCTTGGTCCAATCGAGTCGGTATCGCAACGTCAAGTTGCGATGATCTCCGTCACGCGCCGCTTTCGACGGTTGACCGACGCAACGGGGCACTTCGCCGGGTGATCCCGATCAGAATCGATAGGACGCCAGCCACTGCCAGAACGAGCGGCACAGTCAGCTCCAGTAGCCGCACCAGCGTGGCGACGTGCGCGGCTGTCGTTGCGGTGTCATTCCCGCTTGCTGTAGTAGTGCTCAAATCCATTGCCATCACCGGCATCAGGGTGATCTTTTGCCCGCCTTCGGCCACGATCGACGCTGTCACAGTTTGTTGCTGCCTCGCGGCGATCGGCAAACCCACGCTCTTGTCAGCGGAGACCTCCGTGACGTCTTTTGTGTCGTAAGCGATCGGGATGGTGTCCGGCGCTGCCGACAAGGTGGCGCGCAACGCATCTCGTGTGTGGGCTTCGATCAATGGAAGCAGCTGCTCCAGTACAGATCTGGGTAAAACCTGCGGTAGCATGCGCACGGTCGAAGGGTCCACGAGAGGTCCGTCGGTGCGGGCTGTGTAGTTGTAGACGGGCCGACCGTACGCCGTGGCGGGCCCCTGGTAAACGAGGTCGGTCGAAGTTCGTGTCCCGGGATCCCAGTACTGCATCGAGCTGTCGGCCGATGGATGAAGCGGCATCGAGATTGTGAGCCCGTGGTGATCCTCTACCTGCACTGCTGCGGGTGCGGGGGATTCGCGAAGAGTTCTCCGATCCAGCGCGTACACATGGTTATCAGTCACCTGTAGGTTGTCAGGGCCGACCATTGTCACGTCGTCGCGCACGATAGCGGTATCTCCGGTTGCGGATTCCACGTGAACACGGCGCGCTGCGGTAACTGGGATGTCTTTCAGCAAAGCGTGCGCCATGTCGCCCGCTTGCAGGGCTTGCGGGTTCAAAAGTGTTGCGGTGCCCCCGAGGCGTGCAGTCGAGTCGGTATCGCTGCGGAGCTTTGTCATTGATGGAGCGATTGCCAGCCGGAGAGTAGCGGCGAAGGCTACCAATACGACCCCGGCGACCATCAGTGCGGCGGCGGATCGGCGTGTCTTTCTCATGTCTTGTCCTGACTTCGCGGAGCGATGTGCCCGAAGTCGGTGGCGCACGTGTCTTGCTCTTGGCCGACGAATGCTTGTCACTGTCGAACCTCGAGATCCGGCTGCAATGTCCGGCCTCGTCCCTGACCTCCCCGTCCCTCGGCTCCTGGGCTGCCACTACTGTATACAACTAGGAGTATTACGTCTACAAATCATTCAAATTTGGATGTAGTGTTTGCGGCCTTTCGGTGCGCTGCGACAGACGCTCGGGCCCTGCGGCGGAAGAGCCGCGCAATCGCCGGAAGGAAAGCCTGCCAATGCAGTACGGAGCCTTGACCCCGCTCGAGACCGGATCCGACGAAGCGGCATGTCTGCTCCGTTCACCTTGTTTGCACCGGCACCGGCACCGGCAGGGGTCCGTATTCACATACGTGAAGGTGTCCGCTGCTCGATCGTGTGTCGGCGGTATAGCATCGGCGATGTTCCCTCAATGTCTGCCCCCGGCGCACCAGCGCGAAGTGATGCAACCAACATCTGCTGCGCAAGCCGCAGTTGTCGGAAAAGTGCGGCCAGTGCGCCTTTCGGATGTGTGCAGCAACAGCTCCAAACACTTCACCGCTCGTGGATCGGTACCCACTATGGATCACCGGCCACGCCATCGCGAACATGATGGACGACTTGATCCATACCGGACTGATCGCACACCGCCATTCGGGTTGGCATCTGCACGGAGGGGAGTTCTTCTGCGGCCGATATGGTGATGATTTGAAACACTAGATGTTCCAGGCCAGCAGGATTCGCCCACTGGCAGGGCCGGCTTCTGTGGTGTATTCGGCGGATTCTGGCAGTGTTATTCCACGTCGAGGTTCCCAAATTCAATTCCGCACTCCGCAGGCAGGTCCGCGATGGTGATCAGGTGGTGGAGGTGATGCACGCCCGATGCTAGTTCTGGTATTTGCCGCACGGCCAAGGCCGCGATCGAGGCGGAAGTGCGTGATTGGTTGTGGCCTTGCGCCCAACGGCCGATGCCTTTGTGTGACCTTGCGAGGACCGTCCACCGATCACCTCCTGGGAAATGCAGTCCGCGCGGCAATTTCGCTGCCCCAGGTATCCAAGTGGCTATTGCCAGGGCGGCCGTGGCGAGGCGGGAATCTACACCGAAGTATGTGCGCGTTGGGATGTCGAGTTCGCGTGTGAGAGTGTGCTGGTCCGAGAAATCTGCCCGGTACAGTCGTCGTCTCCCATGCCCCGGGATCGGAAAACTCCGCGGCTTGGTGTAGTTGAGCACGGGGCCGTCAACGCTGGGAAACCGGCGGCCGAGTAGTCGGTATGTCCAGTCGGTGGCGGCAACGCCGTGTCGTTCACCAGCACCGAGAAATACTGCGATATCGATGGCGCCCGGTGCATCCGTGTGCACTGCTGCCGCGAGCAGAGTGCTCAGCCCGGGAGCCAGCCCGACGTCTACGATAATTGGTTGTGGTGGATTCAGCGCAAGCAGGCGCTCGACGTACCTTGTGGTGGCGGTGAGGTCAACGAAGGCAGCGCCCGCTTCTGTGGCGAGCTGAGCCACGCGAAGATCTTCAGCGCCGGAAGCGTTCACGACAACATCTGTATCGGTCACCGCCCGGCGATAGGAGTGCAGGCCAGGCTCGGCCAAATCTATGACATGGTCCGATCGCTCGGGATTGCGACCTGCAACGAGAACTGTATCGCCGCGGCGCTGCAGATCGCTGACCAGTGGCGCGCCGACGGAGCCGTACCCGCCCAGGACAAGAACTCTCATCGTCGCACCGCTTCGGCTCTTCGGCAGGCCTGCGGACGCGGCGGTTGCCGGCGCAACCCTTTCATCCCGCTCGATGTTTGGGGCATGCATGGCTCCCTTTGATTGCGCTGAGCAGGGCGGGGATTCGTCCGAGAGCCTCGCGTGACCCGCAACAGCTCGCGTAGTCGATCACAGTGGCATACCTGGCTTTACGCAGGACGACAGC
>NZ_BAFQ01000280.1 GCF_000308375.1 Nocardia aobensis NBRC 100429
TCACCGGCACGCTGTCCGGCCCGAGCGTGCCCGCCGAAACCGTGTACGGGCGCTTCGCGTGGGATGTCAATCAGTGGCCGTTCCCCGGCGAAGACCTGCCGGTCGCCTATCCGCCGGGTAAGCCGCAGCACTGGCAGATCGGCCATCCGGGCCAGGGGCCCGCATTCGGGTCCTGAACCGTGCCAGGCCGTGGCCTCCGGTCCGGCACTGGCCGCTACCCGCTGTCGGCGCGGCCCGGCATGTCGTCCGCACATCGCCGATCTCGTGCCCCGGGGAGATATCCGGGCCGTTTTATTCGAAGGTGAGGGACTCCGGGTCGTCGGCGTAGGCGCGGGCCACCTCGCGGGACAGGTCGAGGGCACGGCGGGCCCAGGTCAGTGGCGAGGCGCCCAGGCCACAGGTGGGTGTGACCAGAATGCGGTCGGTGAGCGTGCGGCGCGGGAAGCCGAGGCGGTCGACCAGACGCACGCCAGGCTCGGCGAGCCCTCGCCAGCTCGGCGGGGTCGGCGGAGCACTCGTGGGCACCAGGCCCACGGCGAGGTATTTGCCGGCGTCGAGGAGTTCACCGATGGCGTCGAGATTGCCGGTGGCGATGGTGGCCACATCGAATCCGATTGCGGCAGCGGCACTTCCGCGCAGGAACGGCAGCGGCGGCGGTGCGGCGCAGCAGTGGATCAGCACCGGACCGGATTGGGCGGTCACGACCGTGTCGAGGATGTACAGCGCCTCGGGTTCGGGAACCGCGCGCACGGTATTCAGGACGCTGGCCCCGCGCAGACCACCCTCCAAAACGGCCCCCAACGACGGTTCGTCCAATTGCACGACGATATCCGCGCCGAGCCGCTTGCCGACCTCGGCGGCATGATTGCGCAGTCCTTCGGCCAGGGATTCCGACAGATCGCGTACCGCACCGGAATCGGTGAGGACGCGATGACCGTTCGCCAGTTCGAGGTGCGCCGCAAGCGTCAGCGGGCCGACCGACTGCACCTTGACGGTACGGCCGGTTCCCGTCAGACCCGCTGTCTCCCAGATCTCTTCGAGAGCGTCCAGATCGGTACGGAGCAGATCGTGTGCGCGGCGCGCGGTCGACCCCGGGCGGGCGGACAGGCGATATCCGCGAGTGGTGGTGTCGAATTGCATATCGACCAGCAGCGCCGAGGCGCGCCCGACCATATCCGAACCCACACCGCGAGCGGGCAATTCGGGAAGGTGGGCAAGCGCGGGCAACTCACCGACAATGGTGGCGGCGGCCTCGCGCGGATCAGTCCCCGGCCAGGAGCCGACACCGGTAGCCACACCTGTGGGTATGCCCCGCTGGTCGCCGGATTCGTTGTCACTCACGTGTGTCACCCGTTCTCGATGGTTGCGCCGGTGACGACGGATCGACCGACCCGGCTGACGCATCTTCCCAGACCGGCTCAACGCCCGTTGTCGCAGGCCGATCGGTGTGCTGCGCCTCCGCGGACCACATCGGCCCAGCCGGTCGACCGTCGCGGCTACCGCGATCGGCGCACGACCGACGTCACAGCACCGAGTCCGCGACCAGCTTCCCGGCTTCGTCGGCTCGCTCACGTCCGGTGCCGCTGATGGTTCCGCTGCCGATCACCCGGTCTCCCTGCGGATCCGGCAGATAGGCGACCACGGCCTGCCCCCGTGCGACACCGGTCAGCGGCTCGCGCAGCCGGGCGATCAGCCCGCCGTCGACCGCCTCCACGACGGCCGGGGCGATGCCGCCGTGCGCACGCACCTGGACGATGCAGTCGAAGGGTTCCGACGGCACCTCACCGGAGGTCCACACGGCCCGATCCGCCTCCACCGTCCAGACATTCAGATCTTCCGCGGGACCGACGTGAACGGTGCCGGAGTCCGGGTCGATCTCGGTGACGTAGCGGGGCCGGCCGTCCGCGGCGGGGCCGGGCAGCCCGAGCCCCTTGCGCTGTCCGATCGTGAATCCGTGCACGCCTTCGTGATCGGCCAGTTTGCGGCCGTCGCTGTCGACGATGGCGCCGGGGCGCACACCGATCGACGCGCCGAGGAACGCGCGGGTATCGCCGGAGGGGATGAAGCAGATGTCGTGGGAGTCGGGCTTGTTCGCGACGGCGAGACCACGCTCGGCTGCCTCTTCGCGGATGCGCGGCTTCGGGGTGTCACCGACCGGGAACATCGCCCGCGACAGCTGGTCGGCGGTGAGCACGGCCAGCACATAGGACTGATCCTTGTCGGCGTCGACGGCGCGGCGCAGCACACCGTCGGACAGCTGCGCGTAGTGGCCGGTCACCACGGCGTCGAAGCCCAGCGCGGCGGCGCGGTCGGCCAGGGCCGAGAATTTGATCTTCTCGTTGCAGCGCAGGCACGGATTCGGCGTCTCACCGGCCGCGTACGCGGCGACGAAGTCGTCGATTACGTCCTCTTTGAAACGGTCGGCGAAGTCCCAGACGTAGAACGGGATTCCGAGCACATCGGCGGCGCGGCGCGCATCGCCGGCGTCTTCTTTGGAACAGCAGCCGCGCGATCCGGTGCGCAGCGTTCCGGGGGTGGCCGACAGGGCCAGGTGCACGCCGACCACCTCGTGACCGGCGTCGACCGCACGCGCGGCGGCCACGGCGGAATCGACGCCGCCACTCATCGCTGCCAGCACTCTCATCGCGAACCTCCCTTCGCACCGGCCAGTCCGGCCGCTTCGGCCCGTTCCACCACGGACGGCAGAACTTCCAACACTCTGTCGATCTCGGCCACGGTCGTGGTGTGGCCGAGTGAGAACCGCAGGGAGCCGCGCGCCTGCCTCGGCTCCACACCCATCGCGAGCAGTACATGGCTCGGCGCGGCCACCCCGGCGTTGCACGCCGACCCGGTCGAGCACTCGATTCCGGCGGCGTCGAGCAGCATCAGCAGGGAATCACCCTCGCAGCCGGGGAAGGTGAAGTGAACGTTCCCGGGAAGGCGCCTATCCCCGGTGGCACCGTTGAGGACAGCATCGGGAAGCGCGTCGCGTACACCGGCGATCAGGCGGTCGCGCAAGTCGACCAATTCCACTGTGCGCGCGGGCATGTCCCGTACGGTCTCCCGCAGCGCCGCGGCGATTCCGGCCGCGGCCGGCACATCCGAGGTGCCCGATCGCAGATCGCGCTCGTGGCCGCCGCCGTGCAGCAGCGGGACGCAGCCCACCTGCCGGCCCAGCAGCAGGACACCGCATCCGTGCGGACCGCCGACCTTGTGTCCGGCGAAACTGGCCGCCGCCAGACCGCTCGACGCGAAATCGATGGGCAACTGGGCAGCCGCCTGCACCGCGTCGCTGTGCATCGGAATGTCGAATTCCTGTGCGACGGAAGCCAATTCGAGAATCGGCTCGATCGTGCCGACCTCGTTGTTGGCCCACATCACGCTGACCAGGGCGGTATCGTCGGCGTGCGCGGACAGCGCCGCGCGCAGCGCCCCCGGCGAGACGACGCCCTCGGCGTCGACGTCGAGCAGGGTGACCTGTGCGCCCTCGTGCTGCTGCAACCAGTCCACCGCGTCGAGCACCGCATGGTGTTCGACCGAACTCACCAGGATGCGGGTGCGGCGCGGATCGGCATCGCGACGGGCCCAGTAGATGCCCTTGACCGCGAGATTGTCGCTTTCCGTGCCGCCGGAGGTGAAGATCACCTCCGAGGGACGCGCTCCGAGATCGGCCGCGACCGATTCGCGCGCCTCCTCCAGCAGTCGCCGCGCCGTGCGGCCGGAACCGTGCAGGGACGAGGCGTTACCGACCGTGCCGAGCACAGCCGTCATCGCCTCGACGGCGGCCGGGAACATGGGTGTCGTGGCCGCGTGATCGAGGTAGACCGTCTTGGGCGCCGCTGCGACCGGACCCGGGAAAGCCGACATCATGACCGATCCAGCCTATCCCACCGTTGACCTGCACACCTTGGGGGTATCCTTCCGCTTTCCGCGCACCACCTACGCTTCACCCCCATCGGCAACCCGGCGGCCCTCCCCCGATATTCCCGATGACCACCGAAGATTTCCGCCGGCCCCGATTCCCCGCGGGGACACCCGGACAGTCGACGACCAAGCATGTGCTCGATATTTGCTGAGGCTTGCTCACGACCTATCCCCGACGCCCGAACACATCAACGTTACCATTCGAAAACGACTGGACTTCAGGCAATTTCGTGCCATCGGCCAGCGCGCGGGAAGTTTGCGGATGTCGGCGTTTCTGACTAGGCTCGGATGCAGAACGATCACCACGGTGGGGCCCGGTCAGCTCGAGCGAGAGCAATTCCGATATCCCGGCTCGCCGTGGATGTGTTGGGGGTTATTCGCAGACATTGACGGTTCGGCCCGGTATGCGGCAGATCGTGTCCGGGCTGTGAGGTGAGGAGAACGGTGAGCGGCAAACTGATCACGGCAACTCCGTCGGCGGCCCTGCTGGTCGAGGAGATCGTCGATCGCTACGGCTCGGTCGAGCAGTTCTGCAATCAACTCCGCCGGGATCTGGACGATCCGACCGTGCAATTGCCGCGCCTCACCCATCTGATGCCACCGGACGGCGGCCATCCCCATACTCATCTCGCCTGGTCACGGGCGTGTCCGGAACGCGTGCCGGTCGGCGAACCCGATACGTCGCCGCCCGATCCGGACGGACCCGGGACAGTCGTGGCGGGCCTCTATCCAGGCCCGGCGCCGACTGCCGAACCTGGGCCGATCACACCCACGCGAGCCCAGCCCTTGACCGGCGAAGCGCACGTGCGCCGACGCCTGTGGCGCCGGTTGCTCCACTGGTTGTGATTCGCCTCACCGAGCGCTGGGAGCGGCGCGGCGCACGGCGGAAACCAACTCTCGAGTCCGCTGCTGCGCCGCGGCATCCCCACGCACACTGACGATCAGATCGGTGACACCGGCGCGGGCGTATGCGCTGATACCTTCTGCCACAACATCTTCGGACCCGAGCAGCGCGGTCTCGTGCACACCGGTCAGATGCTGGCGATCCAGCAGAGCACGGTAGCTCGGTAGCCGGGAGGCCGGGGCCAACGCCTGCGCCAACTCCTGCCTGAGCTCGTCCGGATCGTGAGTCACGGCCGCCGACACCACGACGACTGTTCGCGGTGTCGGCCGCCCCGCCGCGGCAGCCGCTGCCGCCAGCCGCGGGCCGATGTGATCGGCGATGATGTCGGGTGTGGTCCATGTGGTGACCGAACCGTCGGCCAGTTCACCGGCGACCTTCAGCATCGCCGGCCCCAACGCCGAGACCACGACCGAGGGCGGCGTCGCCCCGGCGACCTCGATCGTGCCGGCCGCTCGCAGCGTCTCGCCACGATAGTCGGTGGTCTCGCCGCGCAGCAGCGGAGTGAGCGCCGACAGATATTCGCGAATGTGCCGGGCGGGTCGCTCGTAGGACAGCCCGTACGCGTCCTCCACGATGTGCGGATGGCTCGGCCCGATCCCGAGGGTGAACCGATTCGGCGCCAGCGCGGTGGCCGTCAGCGCCTGTTGGGCGAGTGCGATGGGATGCCGGGCGAAGGTGTGGGTGATCGCCGTTCCCACCTCGATATCGGCGGTCTCCCGCAATGCGAGCGTGGCGACGGTCAGGGCATCCCAGCCGAGCACCTGATTGAGAAACACACTGTCCAGTCCGGCCCGCTCCGCCCAGCGGATCCGCTCCACAACCTCGGTGACCGGCGCGGTTCCGCCGATGTAGAGACCGATGCGCACCATGAACCCCTATCCCACAACGGGACTCTCACACTATCGGGCGTGCGCTGTCGGGACAGAGTTCGAATCACATCGATTCGATCGCCGCGACGGCGCGTCCGGTCGCCCGGATCTCCTCGGTCCCGGTCACGCTTCGCCGACCCCGGACGTGGTCGCCGGCGCCCGGCGGTCGATGATCGGGGTTGCCCGGCCGTCGTCGGCCGGTGAGGAAGGAGTTCGGCCACATGAACAGTGCGTTCTTCCGCGTCAAGCACGAGGACACCGAGGAACTGCATCCCGAACCTCGCGCGGGCAGCGGCTGGGGCGCGGATCAGATGCGCGGGCCGGCCGTCAGCGCCGCGCTGGCACGGGAGGTCGAGCGCACGGTCGAGACCCTGGGCCGTCCGGATCTGCAGCCGGTCCGGTGGACGCTCGATCTGTTCCGCGCGGTGCGGATGCGCCCCTCGGTGACCTCCGCGACGATCGTCCGCGAAGGCCCCCGGCTCTGTCTGGTCGATGCGGTGCTGACCCAGGACGGCGAACCGGCGGCTCGCGCGAGCGCACTGTTCCTGCGACCGAGCGAGGCCCCGCCCGGGCAGGTGTGGTCCGGCGGCACCACACCCACCGCTCCCGCCGCGGGCCGGCGGCCCACACGAGACCCGGAACGGCTGTACCACACCGAATCCGAGGGCTGGGGCGAGTGGACCGACGCCTTCCGCGACAGCCCCCGAAAACGTATCTGGCACTTCGCCATTCCGGTGGTCGAAGGCGAGGAGCCGACCCCGTTCCAGTTCGCGGCCTCGGTCGCCGACGTCACCAATATGGTGTCCAATCTCGGCAGCGCCGGCCTGGAATACATCAATCCCGATGTGACGATGGCGATTACCCGCCTGCCGGTCGAGGGGGAAGTCGGCCTCGCACTGACCGAACGCGTCGAACACCACGGCCTCGCCGTCGGCACCGCGGTGATGTTCGACCGCCACGGCGTCCTCGGCACCACCACCGTCTCCGCCATCGCCAACGCCCGCCGCGCCGTCCGCATCGACCGCGGACGCGACTGAGAGCGAACGTTTCCGACGCGGTTCGTCCCTCACGTGATCAGCTCGCTGGGGCGGGGCCGGTGAGTATGGCCTGTGCGGAGGGCCGTGGCGGGGCGGGTGCTGTCGTCGGCACGGGTTACCCGGACTACGTGGGCCGCATCCGGATCGCGCAGGCGAGGCAACCCCGCCGGAGCGAGTCCCGGGCGTATGGTCGCCGCATGCGCCTGAGCACCCGGAATCAGCTCGACGGCACCGTTGTCTCGGTCACGCGCGGTGAGGCCATGGCGGTCGTTCGGGTCCGCCTCACCGGCGGGGACGAGATCACGTCGTCCATCACCCGCGATGCCGTGGACGATCTCGGCCTCGGCGAGGGATCGGCGGTCAAGGTACTGATCAAATCGACCGAGGTCACCCTCGGTATCGAATAGATCCACCGGCGACGCCATCCGGCCGCACACGTAGCCTGGTCTCGTTCGTTCCGGACGCGGCCCAGCGGCCGGGTCGTGCCGATGGAGGATGTGCCGTTGTGACCGTCACGCTGCGTCCGGACGCACGACTGCGGTCCTCACCCGACGGACGAGTGCTGCTCGGCGGGGGTCCGCTGCGGATGCTGCGCCTGTCCCCCGCCGGTGCCCGCCGGGTGCGGGCGTGGTTCGCGGGCGAACCGGTGGGCAGCGACCCGGGCGCGCAGGCGCTGGTGCAGCGGATGCTGGCGGCGGGCGTCGCGCATCCGATGATCGACCGGGGCTGTCACAGCATCGCCGATGTCACTGTCGTCGTCCCGGTCAAGGACAACCTCGGCGGGCTCACCCGGCTGCTCGCCGCGACCGGCGACGTGGGCTCCCGCATCGTGGTCGACGACGGTTCCGCCCTGCCGATCACCGGTCATATCACCGAGGACGGGGAAATACCGCCGACCGTGACGATCGTCCGGCACGCGTCCGCGCGCGGTCCGGCGGCGGCACGCAACAGCGGATACCGGGCGGTGCGGACCGAGCTGATCGCATTTCTCGATTCCGATATCGTGCCCGATCCGGGCTGGCTGGAACCACTCCTGCCGCTGTTCGACGATCCGGCGGTGGCGGCCGTGGCCCCGCGGGTGCGGACCTTGGAGCACGGCGTGCTCGGCAGATACGAGGCCCACCGGTCGAGCCTGGATATGGGCGGCCAACCGGCGGTGGTGCGGCCGGGCGGGCGCATCTCCTACGTCCCGACCGCGGCGCTGGTCGTGCGCCGCTCGGCCGTGGACCGGGCCGGCGGATTCGACGAAAGCCTGCGCTACGGCGAGGACGTCGATTTGATCTGGCGGCTCGTGGGCGACGGGAAACTTGTTCGCTATCAACCCGATTCGGTGGTCCGGCACGAGCCGCGCGCCACGCTGCGGGCGTGGTTGCGGCAGCGCTACGACTACGGCACCTCCGCTGCCGTGCTGGCGCGGCGGCATCCGGGGCATCTGCATTGTGCGCGCCTGCCCCGCAGCACCGCGTTGCGCTGGGCAACGGTCGCGCTGGGCCGCCCGTGGCTCGGCGTGGCGACGGCCGCCGAACCGGTGCGGCAACTGCGGCGGCTGCGCGCCGCCGGGCTACCGGCGTCGATGGCCGCGACGGTGGTCGGCGAGGCCGAACTGTCCGCGGTACGTCAGCTCGCCGACGCGCTGCGCCGAATCTGGTGGCCCGCAGCACTGTTCGGTCGCCGGGGACGCCGGTTGCTGCTCGCGGCCTACCTGCCGGTGGTGGTCCGCGCGGTGGCGGCCGGGCGGGATCCGCGGGCCGGACTGCTGCGCATCGCCGACGATCTCGCCTACGGGCTGGGAGTGTGGGCGGGATGTCTGCGGACACGGACCGCGGAGCCGGTGGTGCCGCTGCTGTATCGAACCGACGGAGACAGTGATGCGGCTCGCTGATCTGACCTCGGCCGAACTCGCCGAAGCCGATCGCGCGCCGCTGCTGGCGATTCCGCTCGGCGCGACCGAACAACACGGACCGCATCTACCGCTGGGCACCGATACCGCCGTGGCGGTGGAACTGTGTCGCCGCTTGGCCGCCACCCGTGCGGATATCGTTGCGGCGCCCGCGATTCCGTACGGATCCAGTGGTGAACACGCCGGATTCCCGGGAACACTGTCGATCGGGCACCGCGCCCTGGAACTGCTCATTGTCGAATTGGTGCGCTCGGCAGACGAATTCGCGGGCGTGATCCTGGTGAACGGGCACGGCGGAAATCTCGGGCCGCTGCGGGCCGCCCAACGCCTCCTGACCACGGAAGGCCGATCGACCCTGGTGTGGTCGCCGACCGGCCCCGCCGACGACACCCACGCCGGACACGCGGAAACCTCGGTCATGCTCCATCTGGCCCCGGAGCGGGTCGCGATGCACCGCGCCGAACCCGGCACGACCCGGCCGCTGCGCGAGCTGATGCCACGCCTGCGCTCGGGCGGTGTGAAGGCGGTGAGCGCCAACGGAATACTCGGCGATCCGACCACCGCCGATGCCGCCGAGGGCGCGCGGATACTCGAACGCTGGACGAGCGCCTTGATCGCCGCGGTCGCCGAAAGTTTTCCCGAACCGCGCTGAGGCAGCCGCATCACGACGGGAGATCGGCCTAGCCTGGGCGAACCCACTGCATCGCGATCGATGGAGGTAACGACATGGCCTGGACCGCCACTCAGCTCGATCGGATCGGATCTTCCGAGGAGCTGGAGATCACCAGCTACTACGAGAACGGCGCACTGCGGGACTGGACCACCATCTGGGTCGTGCGCGTCGACAACGATCTCTACATCCGCTCCGCGTACGGACAATCCGGCGGGTGGTACCGCCACGCCATGCACACCCGCGGCGCGCGAGTCCGCACCCACGGCGTGGAAACCGACGTGACCCTGCATCCGGTCACGGAGTCCTACATCAACGACCGCGTCCGCAAGGCCTACGAGTCGAAGTACCGCGACCAGCCCAGCGCCCTCGAACCGATGCTGGCCCCCGCCGCCGAGAACACCACCCTGCGCGTGGACCCGGTCGGATAGTCCGGGGAGCGGTTATGTTCGCACCGGCACCGCGTTCGACGACTGTGAGCGGCGGATACGGTGAACGCCGGCGGCACGTGAGCCGCCGGTCCGCCGCTGTTCCGGTCACCGTCCGGTGAAGTAGTGCCCCTCCTCCAAGTCCTCGATGAGGTTGGGGTGCAAGGGTTTCCACCCGAGCAGAGCGGTTGTCGCCGCAGCCGTGGTGGGGTTGTCGAGCTGGACCATCGGGGCGAGGAAGCCGAAGTGGTCGGGAGCCTCCTCGGCGGCGATGCTCACGACCGGCACGTCCAGGTGACGGCCGATCACCTCGGCGATGCGGCGCAGCGGTATGCCTTCGTCGCCGACCGCGTGCAGGCGGGTGCCGGCGGGGGCGGATTCCAGAGCCAGGCGGTACAGAGTCGCCGCGTCGAGGGTATGGCCCGCCGGCCAGCGGTTGCCGCCCTCGCCGACGTAGGCGGAGACGCCTTTCTCACGCGCGATGGCGATCAGGGTGGGCACGAAACCGTGGCGGTCGAGGGTGCTGTGCACGGTCGGTGGCAGCCGGACCACACTGGATCGGATTCCACGCTCGGCGAATCCGATCACCTCGTTCTCGGAGTCGATGCGCGGACCGCCCGGTAGCGAGTCGGCTTCCGTGCCGGTTCGCCCCAGGGCCGCGAGCAGACCCGTTCCGGATGTGCTGACCAGCGGCTTACCCGATCCGGCCAGGGCATCGCCGAACGCCCGGACCACCCGCAGATCGGTGTCGGCCGCACCGAGGAAGTCTCCGGCGATCATGTTCTCGTGCTTGAACGCCAGGTGGATGACGCCGTCGGCCGTGCCCGCCGCCTCGGCCAGCGCCTCCGGATCGTCGAGATTTCCGCGACGCACCTGCGCTCCCGCGGCCTCCAACGCCGCGGCCGAGGCATCCGATCGGGCCAGCCCGACCACCTCGTGCCCCGCCGACAGCAGTTCCGGAACGACCGCGGACCCCACATGCCCCGACGCCCCGGTGATGAATACGCGCATGGAAAGACCTTCCCGCGAGGAATACGCCGCGATGTGCGCGACGGCCGCCGATGTCAGCGACTGCCATCACGCTACACCTCTACGTCAGCCGCTGTCATCACCTGAATCCAGACGCACCCGAAACCGCTCGACGCCCGGGTACTTCTCCCCCAGCGACGTCACGCCGAATCCCAGGGCCACGTAGAAGCCGAGCGCCGAGCGGTCCGTTTCGGCCACGATCGGCACCGCGGGATCGTCGGCGCGGATTCGCGCCACCAACCGCCGCCCGACCCCTCGCCCGCGCATCGATGTCGCAATGTGCAGCAGCACGATCCGGTCCGCACATCGTTCGTACCCGGCCACCCCGAGAGGCTCGGACTCGCGAAACGCCGCCAGCAGAGCAGTCGCCGGATCGTCGCGATAGCGGCGCAGTACCGCCTCGAGGCGGGTCCCGCCGCCACCCACGGCCGCCGACAGCAGCGAACGCAGCCGGATATCCGCCGCGAGATCGCGACCGGTTCGAAACGTCGTCATCCGGGCACCGTATCCCCGCGGAACATGGCGCGAGCGATCCCTGCCGCGAGGTAGCTCTCAGGCCGAATTCGCTGCGCGGCGTTCGATTTCCGCGGTGCTCCAGGCGCCGATCATGCGGGCGGTCATGACGATGGCTTCGCGGCGTTCCTCGGGGTCGACCTCGAGCGCGGAGGCCCGCAGGACCGCGGAGAATCCGGTGTTCACCAGGACGAAGGCCATGACGTCGAGTTCGTGGTCGTCGCTCGGGCCCAGGATCTGGATCAGCAGCACCTTCACCAGCAGCCGCAGGCGGGGTTCGAATTCGGGGATGCCGCTGTTGTAGAACTGCACCCCGGCGGCCAGGGCGCGGACGAGTTTCGCGTTGTCGACCAGTTCTTCGCAGATGGCGGCGAGGATGTCGGCGGTCATATCCTCCACCGACCGGTCCGCGCGATCGAGCCGTTCGGTGAAGCGGCGTTCGATGCTCTGCAGCAGTCGCTCGAGCAATTCCTCGACGATGACCGTGCGGTCGGAGAAGTAGCGGTAGACGGTGCCGATGCTGAGGCCGGCCTCGGCGGCGATCCGGTTGGTCGAGGTGTTCTCGATCCCGCGCTCACCGAACAACCGCGCCGCGGTGTCCAGGATGTGCTGGCGGGTTTCCTTCGCACGCTCCTGCGTCGGGCGTCGACGCTGACCGACCGCCTTGGACGGCATCACGCACTCCTACCTGATCTCGCGCCTGTTGGTCGGTTGCTCATCCTAGGATGGCCGCGAACGATATCCACCCTGTTCGGCGGCTCGCCACGACGAATTGGCCGAGTCCACAAAGGACCGGCATTTCCGCTATTACATTGGCGCGACAGCGCATTTCCCCACCGAAAGGCCGACCATGCCGGACCGAGTAGTCGGAGTCGTACTCGCCGCCGGGGCGGGGCGGCGATTCGGCCGCCCCAAGGCCACGGTCGGAAACTGGCTGACCATCGCGGTGGACGCCCTGCGCGACGGCGGATGCGCGGAGGTCGTGGTGGTGCTCGGCGCCGCCCGGGTTCCGCCGATTCCCGCGACCACCACGGTGGTGGCGCAGGAGTGGGCCCAGGGAATGAGTGCGTCGGTGCGCACGGGAATCGGTGCGGCGCAGCGACTCGACGCCGCGTACGTCGCACTGCACGTGGTGGATACGCCCGATGTCGGCGCGGATGTGGTCGCCCGGGTGATCGAGGGCGCGACGGCCGACCCGGCCGGTATCGCGCGCGCGAGTTTCGCCGGACGTCCCGGCCATCCCGTGGTGATCGCACGCCGGCACTGGGCCGATCTGCTGCCGACCCTGTCCGGTGATCGTGGCGCCGCCGCTTATCTGCGTAGCGTTTCCGCGCACGCCGTGGAATGCGGCGATCTGGCCACCGGCCGCGACATCGACGAACCCGGCGACCTCGAACGCTGACGCGGCCCGCTCAGCCCCGCCGCGCTCGCCGCCGGATGACGGCCACCAGCACCACGAGCATCAGCGCCGCCGCGAATCCGCTGTAGCGCACCACTGGTGCCGATCCGGCGGCAGCGAGCAGATCCAGTGGCTCGGCCGGGGTGCGCGAGGCGGTAGTCCGCTGTCGTTGCGCGGTGACGGTCGGCGCGCCCGCGTCCGGCTCCTCCGTCACGGCGCGCAGCGGTTCGGCCGGCTGTGCCGAGGCGGTGATCTCGTCGGCGAGGTTGGTGGCGAACTGCCCGATCAGGGTCGCCGCGACATCGGCCAGCGCGCCCCGGCCGAACTGTGCGGGCTTGCCGGTGATCGCCAGATCGGTATCGACGAAAACGTCTGTGCTGCCGTAGTTCTCGACCAATCGGCAGGTGATGGTCGCCGTCGCCGTGCCGTTGCCGCGCACCTCACGGCCACGCCCCTCGAGGACCGCGACCCCGGCCTGCTCGTCCTGCGAGACGACCTTGATGATCCCGTTGTAGCTCAACCCCACCGGACCGAGTTTGACCTTGATCTTGCCGTGGAAATCGTCGCCCTCGCGCGAGGTGATGGTCGCGCCGGGGACACACGGCGCGATGCGTTCGAGGTCGAGCAGCACCGGCCAGGCCTGCGCCGTCGGAACGGGAATGGTGAACGTGTTGTCGAGTTTCATGAAAGTCCTCGGTCGGTCAGGTCCGCCGCGCGGCGGGTGCGGCGATATCGGCCTCGTCGCCGGTGGACGATTCGGCACCGGACTCGCGCGCATCGGCGGCGGCGCGGACCGCGCGCACGATGCCCTGATATCCGGTGCAGCGGCACAGATTTCCCGAGATCGCCTCGCGGATCTCGGTGTCGGTGGGGTCGGGATTCTCGCGCAGGAAAGCTGTCGCGGAGACGATGAAGCCGGGCGTACAGAAGCCGCACTGCAATCCGTGTTCGGCGCGGAAGGCCTCCTGCACCGCCGACAGTGTCCCGTCGGGTTCCGCGATGCCCTCGACGGTCGTGATCTCGGCGCCGTCGGCCTGCACCGCGAAGAGCAGGCAGGAGCGCACCGCGGCACCGTCGAGCAGGACCGTGCAGGCGCCGCACACCCCGTGTTCACATCCGAGGTGCGTGCCGGTGAGCCCGCAGCGGTCGCGCAGATAATCGGCCAGCGTCAGCCGGGCCGGAACGGCGTCGCGGCGGCGAAAGCCGTTGACCCGCACCTCGATATCGATCTCAGTCATTGCTCGCCTCCGCTATCGCGCGGCGCCACGCCCGCGCCACCATCGCCGCACCGAGCCGGCGGCGGTATTCGGCCGAACCGTGCACATCCGACGAGATCGCCGTCAGATTCGCGGTCGCCGCGACGCCGACCTCCTCGGCCGCCACCGCATCGGCGGGCCGGCCCGGCAACTCGGCCTCGGCCTCGTGCGCCCGCACCGGGGTCGGCGCGAGGCCGAACAGGCCGATCGCGCAGCGCTCGATGCGGGAGTCCCCGTCCAGCCGGACCGCGATCGCCGCCCCGGCCATCGCGAAATCGCCGCTGCGCCTTGTGAATTCCTCGATCGCGTAACCGCTGCGCCCGGACCGGACCGGGACGGTGATCGCGGTGACCAGTTCGTCGGGTGCAAGCGCGGTCGTCCACATACCGGTGAAGAAGTCCGCGGCCGCGACGGTGCGCCGCCCACGCGGGGACAACGCCTCGATCTCGGCGTCCAGAGTCAACGCCACCACCGGATATTCGGCCGCGGCGTCGGCATGGACGATCGAACCGCCGATGGTGCCGCGGTTGCGGATCTGGAAGTGCCCGATCAGCGGTGTCGCCCGGTGCAGCAGCGGAACCGCCCGGCGGATCTCCGCCGAGGCGCCGATCGCCGCGTGGGTGGTCCCCGCGCCGATCCGCACACTCGACGCACCGGCCTCGATTCCGCGCAGGTCGTCGACTCGCCGCAGATCGACGAGGTGATCGAAGACCGCCAAGCGCAAAGCCAGCATCGGCACCAGACTCTGGCCGCCGGCGATGAGCTTGGCCTCGTCACCGAGTTCGGCGAGCAGTCTCACCGCCTCCTCGGCCGAGGCGGGGGCGTGATAGTCGAAGGCGGCCGGTTTCACGCCGGCTCCTTCCCGGCGGCGCGTGCCCGCTCCACCATGTCCACGATCCGGGCGGGTGAGAGCGGCAGCTCCCGGAGCTCGACTCCGAACGGCGACAACGCATCCGCGACGGCGTTGAGCACGGCAGGCGCCGCTCCGATCGCCCCGCCCTCGCCGACGCCCTTGTAACTGCCCGGCCCCGGACTGGGCGTCTCGACGTGACCGACCTCGATGACCGGCACCTCCATGGCGGTCGGCAGCAAGTAGTCCAGGAAGGTCGTCGCGACCGGATTGCCGCTCTCGTCGTAGGCGAGATGTTCGTAGAGCGCGCCGCCGATGCCCTGCACGGTGCCGCCGTAGATCTGGCCCTCCACCACATTCGGGTTGATCATCGGGCCGACGTCCTCGCTGACGATATAGCGCAGCAGCGTCACCGCCCCGGTCTCGATGTCGACCTCACAGGTGCAGATGTGGGTGGCGTTGGCCCAGATCGCCATCTGCGAGGTCTTGTGCCGGCCGTTGGCCTCGAGTCCGGGTGGGACTCCGGGCGGCAGACTGTCCGCCTGGAAGTAGGCGATATCGGCGATCTCGGCCAGCGTGAGCCCCTTGTCGGGGGCGCCGCGCACGCTCGCGCGGCTGTCGGCGATATCGATCTCCTCCGGCGCGACGCCCAATCGGTGGGCGGCGATCGCGACGATCCGCTCGCGCAGCACGGCCGCGGTCTGCCCGATCGCCCCCGCGGTCATCGATCCGGAACGGCTGCCCCCGGTGCCGCCGCCGAACGGCGTCACCGCGGTATCGCCCTGAATGGTCCGCACGTCCGACAGCGTGACCCCCAGCGCGGCGGCCGCGAGCTGAACGACGGTGGTTTCCAAGCTGTTTCCGGCCGAACCGCCCGCCACGTAGACGTTGACCTTGCCGCTGGGTTCGATGCGGATGGTGGCGCCTTCGGTGCTGAGGAACGGGCTCGCGCCGGTCGTCGGTTCCACATAGGTGCAGGTGCCGACGCCGAAGTAGCGGCCCTGCGCGCGAGCGGCGCGCTGTTCGGCACGGAAGGCGTCGTAGTCCAGTTTCTCGACCGCCTGCTCGAGCGTCTCCAGCGGCGAGATGTTGTCGTAGGACATGCCGTTGGGATTGGCCCACGGCAATTCGTCGCGGCGCAACATGTTCCGGCGGCGCAGCTCGATCGCGTCGATACCGATCTGCCGGGCCGCGTGGTCGAGCAGCACCTCGCGTGCCACCGATTCGAACTGCCACGGCCCCCGATAGGCGACGCGCCCGACGGTGTTGGAGTAGAGGAACTTCGCACTGAACGAGGCGTCGGTGATGCGATAGGGGCCGGGGAACAGGATGCCGACGACCACACCACCGGTGATCGGCGAGGGCGTGGGATAGGCGCCGACGTTCTGCACGTGATCGATGGAGGCCGCGACGATTCTGCCGTCGGCATCGAATGCCATTGCCACATCAGCGTTCTCGTGCCGGGCCAGGCCCGAGGCCATCAAATTCTCCTGGCGGTCCTCGATCCATTTCACCGGGGTGCCGAGCGCACGGGAGGCGAGCATGACACAGGTCTCCTCGCGCAGCGGCAGCTGTTTGAGCCCGAAACCGCCGCCGGTGTCGCGCGCGATCACCCGGACCTGGTGTTCATCGATGCCGAGCAGGCGGGCGCAGAACGCCCGGACCTCGTGCGGCGACTGGGTGGCGATCCAGATCGTCATCTCCGCCGTCGAGGCCGTCCATTCGGCGAGGATGCCGCGGGTTTCCATCGGCACCGGCAGATAGGCCTGCTGAAAGATCCGCTGCCGCACCACATGTGCGGCCGACTCGAACAGCGGTGCCAGGTCGGACGCCGGGCGCCCGCCCATCGCCCCGGCCGAATTGCCGGCGAATCCGGCGTGCACCAGGTTCGGCGACTGTTCGGCGGTGGTGTAGTCGACCACGGGATCCAGCGGTTCGTAGTCGATGACGACCAGTTCGGCGGCGTCTTCGGCGATATAGCGGTCGGCGGCGATCACCAGCGCGACCGGATCGCCGACGAATCGGACCTCCTCCTCGGCCAGCGGCGGACGCGGCACCGGCGGCATGCCGACCATGTCCAGGTCGTAGGAGATCTCGTGCGCACCGGGGTTGAGGTCCGCGGCGGTGTAGACGGCGAGCACCCCGTCGAGTTCCAGTGCCGCCGAGACGTCGATCGTGCCGATGGTCGCGCGGGGCAGCGGGCTGCGCACGAAGCAGGCGTGCACCGCGCCCGGGCGGGTCACGTCGTCGACGAAGGTTCCGGCGCCGGTGACCAGCCGCGCGTCCTCGATGCGCGGTACACGGGCGCCGACGACGGAGGCGCTCGCGGTGGTTGTCGTCGAGGTCATCGGGCGGCTCGCATCGCGGTCATCGGACTGATCCCCTCTTGTTCGCCGTCGGACAAGGACCGGCACCTCGCGGTCGGTTAACAATATATGCCCAAAGTGAGACCGACGCTACAGTATATGGAGAATGCAATTCTCATCGGAGGTCGGCGTGCGCGAACTCGGCGAGCACCTGCGGCACTGGCATGCCGCCGCAACGACCTACGCCCTGGCCAGCGTGATCGGGGTGCGCGGCAGTGCGCCACGGGCGGTGGGCACCACCATGGCGGTCTCGGCGTCGGGGCAGGTGCGGGGCAGCCTTTCCGGCGGCTGTGTGGAGGGCGCGGTCTACGAGGAATGCCTGCGAGTCCTCGAATCCGGGGAGCCGGTCCGGCACACCTTCGGCTACAGCGCCGACGACGCCTTCGCCGTCGGGCTCACCTGCGGTGGTGAACTCGACGTGTTCATCCACCGGGTCACCGCGGCCGAATACGACACCATCGATGCGGCGCTGGATCCGGATCGGCCGGTCGCGCTGGTGCGGGATCTGGAATCCGGTGCGATGGTCGCGGTGCGAGTGGATCGCACGGTCGGTGGGCCCGCGGATCCGGCCGTGATCGCGCACGCTCGTGCCATGCTCGAGGCCGCTACCAGCGCGGTCCGCACCATCGGTTGCGCGGATCGCGAACGCACGGTGTTCGTGGCGTCCTTCGCGCCGCCGGCGCGCATGATCGTCTTCGGCGCCACCGATTTCACCGCCGCGCTGTGCCGGGTCGGGCGGCTGCTCGGCTATCGGGTCACCGTCTGCGAACCGCGTCCGGTCTTCGCCGACCGGGCACGCCTGCCCGAGGCCGACGAGGTGGTGCGTGAGCGGCCCGACCGCTATCTGGCCGGGACACAGGTGGATTCACGCACGGTGATCTGCGTGCTGACCCACGATCCGAAATTCGATGTGCCCGTTCTCGCGGCGGCGTTGCGGCTACCGGTGGCGTATGTGGGGGCGATGGGTTCGCGGCGCTCGGATCGAGAGCGCCGCGAACACCTGCGCGACAACGGCATCACCGATCGACAGCTGCGGCGGTTGCATTCACCGATCGGCCTGGAACTCGGCGGCCGTACGCCGGAGGAGACGGCGGTGTCGATCGGCGCCGAAATCGTGGCGGTGCGCCGCGGCGGCTCCGCACAACCGCTCTCGGCGACCGACCGGCCGATCCACGCCGACCCCGGACTCGCCTCGTAGCCACCGGCAGGTGTGCGAATCACCGGCGGTTAACATCCACGCGTGGCGAAACTGACAGTATCGGTGGATGTTCCGATCTCTCCCGATCGGGCCTGGTCGCATGCGGCGAATCTGGGCGAACTCGATCAGTGGCTGATCATGCACGAGGCGTGGCGCGGCCGGGTGCCCGATGAGCTCACCCCCGGTACCGAACTGGTGGGCATCGCCTCGGTGAAAGGTTTGCGCAATCGCGTGCGCTGGACCGTGCGCACCGCCGAACCGCCGCGCCGGCTCGTGCTGAGCGGCGCCGGCAAAGGCGGCACCAAATTGGGATTGGAACTGCTGGTCGCGCCGAACGCCTCGGGCTCGGCGGTCACGGTCGACATCGACCTGGGCGGGCGGCCGTTGTTCGGCCCGATCGGGGCGACGGTGGCACGAGCGCTGCGGGGCGATATCGAACGCTCACTCGACCGGTTCGTCGACCTGTACTGCTGAGCACGCCCGTCATCGCGGCTCGAGAACGACCAGCGGGATCGTGCGACCGCCCGCCCGACGCCGATAGAACTCGTAATCCGGTGTCATCGTGACGAATTCGCACCAGAGGTCCGGATCTCCGGCCGCGGTCGCGACCCGCGCCGGACGCACCTCGGTTCCGATCCGGATCGTGGTGTCGGGGTGGGCGAGGATGCGCGCGTGCCGACGGCCCGGCATGTGCCCGCCGATCCGCCCACCCGACCATCGATACAGCGGCCCGCAACCGCTGCGGGCTTGCGAACCGCATTCACGGCAATATGCTTGTGATTGTGACGAATCTGCGGATCAGTGAGGCGGCGGCGCTGCTGGGGGTCAGCGACGACACCGTGCGGCGCTGGATCGATCAGGGGCGGTTGCCGGAGATCCGGCTCGACAGCGGCCGCAAGGGAGTACGCGGCGCGGACCTGGCCGAGGTATTGCGTGGTCAGCACGCCGAGGCGCACGAGCCCGGAGTCACCGTCGCCGCCTCGGCACGCAACCGGATGCGCGGCATCGTCACCCGCATCGTCAAGGACACGGTGATGGCGCAGGTCGAGATGCAGGCCGGACCGTTCCGGCTGGTCTCGCTGATCAGCCGGGAATCGGTGGACGAACTCGGTCTCGAGGTCGGCAGTATCGCCGTCGCCTCGGTCAAATCGACCCACGTCGTGGTCGAGATCCCAGAAAGTTGACGAGTATGCACATCCTCCGAACCGCCGGCGCCGCGGCGGCCGTCGTCGCCGTCACCGCCGCCCTGGCCGGATGCGGGTCCGACGACGCGACAACCACGTCCGCGACGGGCGACCTCTCGGGCACGGTCACGGTGTTCGCGGCGGCCTCGCTCACCGAGACGTTCACGAAACTCGGACACGACTTCGAGGCCGCCCACCCCGGCGTGAAGGTCGTCCACAGCTTCGGCGGCAGTTCGGCACTGGCCGAGCAGATCAAGCAGGGGGCGCCGGCCGATGTCTTCGCCTCCGCCGCCCCGGCCAATATGCAGCAGGTGGTCGACGCCGGTGAGGTCACCGCGAAACCGGACACCTTCGCGAGCAATCGGCTGGAAATCGCTGTGCCCAAGGGCAATCCGGGCAAGATCACCGGACTGGCCGATTTCGGCAGGACCGAACCGCGGATCGCGTTGTGCGCGGTGCAGGTGCCGTGCGGTGCCGCCGCGGAGAAGGTCTTCCAGATCTCCGGCATCACCCCGCAGCCCGATACCCGCGAGCAGGATGTCAAGGCCGTGCTCACCAAGGTGACCCTCGACGAGGTCGACGCCGCCCTGGTCTACCGCACCGATGTGCAGGCGGCCGGCGACAAGGTGCGGGGCATCGACTTCCCGGAATCGGCGAAGGTGATCAACACCTATCCGATCGCGCCGCTCGCGAAGGCGCCCAACGCCGCCGCGGCCGCCGCCTTCGTCGACTACATCCACTCCGATCCGGCGAAGAAGGTGTTCGCCGCCGCGGGATTCGACACTCCGTGAGCAGGCCGGGAACGCGGCGGCGGGCGGCATCGGGACGGCGGCCGGTCGTACTGGTGCTGCCCGCGCTCTGCGCGCTGGCGTTCCTGGTGATCCCGCTGATCGGCCTGCTGGTGCGCACCCCGTGGGCGAGTCTGTCCGATCGGCTGTTCAGCGCGGAAGTCGGTACTGCCCTGCGGCTTTCGCTGATCTGCGCCACCTGCGCGACCGCGATCTGCCTGGTGCTGGGCATCCCGCTGGCCTGGCTGCTGGCGCGGGCGCAGCTGCCGGGCCGGGGACTGATCCGCGCGCTGGTGACGGTGCCGCTGGTACTGCCGCCGGTGGTCGGCGGGGTGGCGCTGCTGCTGGTCTTCGGCCGGCGCGGGCTGCTCGGGCAATATCTGTACGACTGGTTCGGCATCTCGCTGCCGTTCACGACACCGGGAGTGGTGGTGGCCGAGGCGTTCGTCGCCATGCCGTTTCTGGTCATCTCGGTGGAGGGCGCGCTGCGCAGCACAGACACCCGCTACGAGGAAGCGGCCGCCACCCTCGGCGCGAGCCCCTGGTACACCTTCCGCCGCGTCACCCTGCCCGCGATCGCGCCGGGTGTGCTCGCCGGCGGCGTGCTGTGCTGGGCGCGGGCGCTGGGCGAATTCGGCGCGACCATCACCTTCGCCGGGAATTTCCCCGGCCGCACCACCACCATGCCGCTCGCGGTGTATCTCGCGCTGGAAACCGATCCCGATGCCGCGATCGTGCTCAGCCTGGTGCTGCTGCTGGTCTCGGTCGCGGTGCTGGTGGCGTTGCGCGAGCGCTGGATTCGAGGAGCGGTATGACGCTGCGGGCCGAACTCGAGGTACGGCGCGAGCGCTTCCGCCTCGACCTCTCACTGTCCGTCGCACCCGGTGAGGTGGTGGCGCTGCTGGGCCCCAACGGCGCCGGGAAGACCACGGCACTGCGCGCGCTGGCCGGACTGGTCCCGCTCACCGGCGGGCGCCTCACCGTCGCCGACGCGGTCTGGGACGAGCCGCCGGGCGTCTTCGTCCCGCCGGAACGTCGACAGGTCGGCGTCGTATTCCAGGATTACCTTCTGTTCCAGCATCTTTCGGCGCTGGAGAACGTCGCGTTCGGCCTGCGGGCGCGCGGTATGCGACGCGCTCGAGCCCGGGCCTGCGCCGCCGACCGGCTCGAGCGGGTCGGCCTCGCCGAACACGCGCACGCCACGCCCCGCACCCTTTCCGGCGGGCAGGCGCAGCGGGTGGCACTCGCGCGCGCCCTGGCCACGGACCCGCAGCTGCTGCTGCTCGACGAACCACTGGCCGCCCTCGACGCCGGGACCCGGATGCAGGTGCGCGCCGACCTCGCCCGGCATCTGCGTGACTATCGTGGACATACCGTGGTGGTCACCCACGATCCGCTCGATGCGATGGTGCTGGCGGACCGGCTCGTCATCCTCGAACAGGGCACGGTCGTCCAGCAGGGCGCACCCGCCGAGATCGCGCGGCAGCCACGCTCGGATTATGTCGCGGATCTGATGGGGCTCAACCTGTTTCGCGGCACGGCCGACGGCACCGGTGTCGAGATCGACAACGGCGGGCACCTCACCGTCGCCACTCCGGCGACCGGCCGGGTCTTCCTCGCCTTCCCGCCGACCGCGGTGAGCCTGCATCCACAGCAACCGACTGGCAGCCCGCGCAACTCCTGGCCGGTGACTGTCGGCGGCCTGGAACACCACGCCCACCTCACCCGCGTCCGACTCGACGGAGCTCCGCCGGTGCTCGCGGACATCACCGCGGCAGCGGTGGCCGACCTGCGCATTCAACCGGATATGCGGGTATGGGCCGCGGTCAAGGCCACCGAGATCCACGTCTACCCCGCTTGATATCTCGAGGTCGACGGCGTGGCGCGTACCGATTTCCCGGTCCGCGCACATCCGCGCACTATGCTTGCCGGTCGATAGCTGTTCGCGATCTGCTGCCATGACATCGAGGAACAGGATCCAGCTATGCGACGTCCCCTCATCGCCGCCGCGACAGGCATCGCCGCGGTGACCGCCGTCGCGTCGATCTTATGGACCGGCGGGAGCGAAACGAGTCACGCCCAGCCACCCGGCACGGACGTGACCGGTTCGGGAGTCCATCTCACCGCGTCGGTGGACAACATCGGGGTGAACCCACCCGGTGACCGGACACCGAACTACCTCATGACGTTCTCCCATGCCTCGCAGCTGTCCGGGAATTTCTCGGTCAACGTCGAAGGTGACCCGATCACCTCGGGTCAGGCGGTCGCGGGATTCCTGCTCGGCTGCGGGATCAGCGTGGCCGGCGGTTTCGACGTGGGCATCTCGCCCAACCAGGGACTGCAACTCAGTATCTCCCCGACCTTCACGCCGCCGTCTCTGACGACTGCCGCCGCGCCCATCGCCACCACCGGTAGCGCCACTCCGACCACCAGCGGTACCAGCACCTCCCCCACGACCGCCCGTACCACTACCACTCCCACCAGGGCTGTCCGTACGAGTGTCGCGCCCACCACGAGTTCCACTCCCACGACGACTGTCGTATCCCCGACGACCGTCACATCCCCGACCACTGTCACGCCTCCGACGACAGTCCTCCCCACCACGGACACTCCCACGATCACCACTCCGAGCCTGCCCACCACGTCCGGTAGCGCGGGGCTGCCCGGGGTATCGCCGCCCGGTTTCGACCTCGGGCCGAGCGTGGGAGGCTCCCTCGGCCTGTCCGAGAACCTGGACGCGAACATCGGTCCCGGTCAGGTCACCACCGCCACCACCGCGACGGCCACCCTGGACAACACGACCGCTTTCCCATACCACATCGCATTCAACAACGCCGCGTTGAACGTCTCCCAGTGCGCGTCCCCGGTTGCGGCGGTCCCGTTCGTCTCCGCCACGGTGTCGACGCCCACGGGCCTGGTGCAGACCACCGCGTACGGCGATCAGTTCACGTTCTGACGCGCACTCCCCCATGACGCAGCCTGGGCCGCCCGCATCGCGGGCGGCCCAGGTGCATTCAGGTCGAGGCGTCCAGGTCAGGACATCGCCTCGCTCACCGCATTCGGCCCGTCGAACATCCGATCGGGCATGCTCTCGAGCGCGTCGACGATCTCCGCGCCGGCGCCGTTGTTCCGCGCCGCGCGCACGATATCGCGGCGGTCACACGGATAGTCCACGCCGGAGAGATACTTCTGCACCTGAATGGGATTCACCTTCTGGCTCATCGTTTCTCCTCTCTCGGTACTGTCCGTTCGGGATTGGAACGACGGCGCGATACCACCAGAATCGGAGCCGAAACATCGCAGTTGCCGAATCGCTGCCACGACGACGCGGCCGGTGCCGATTCGCAACGATCCCGGGTCCGGGTGCAGGCGTGCGGCTCGCCGATATGCCCCGCCCACAGGACGATATGGCAGGTCGGGGCGCCGGCCCCCACGGGCCGCCGCCGCGTCGCGCCGCGGTCGTCGAACGCCGCGGCTCCTCCCCGCGCCGTTCCTCCTCATGTCAGCGAGCGGACGACGCGACGTCGCCCGCCGCGGCCGCTGCGGCGGTCCGTCGATAGGCCGCCGAGGTGTCTCTGGAGATCCGATCCCACGAATAGCGTCCGCGGGCACGTTGCAGGCCCGCCTCCCCCATGGCTCGGCGCGCCTGCCGGGTATCGAGCAGCCCGGACAGGACCTCGGCCAGAACCGCGGGGTCACCCGGGGGGACCAGGCGCCCGGTCACCCCGTCGAGGACGGTGTCGAGCATTCCGCCGACAGCCGTGGCGACCACCGGCTTCGCGCACGACATCGCCTCGAGCGCGACGATGCCGAACGGCTCGTACCACGGCGTGCAGACCACGGCGTCGGCCGAGCGCAACAGCATCGGCAACTCCGCCCGCGAGACCGGCCCGCGCAACCGGACCCGTTGCGACACACCGTATTCCGCGGCCACGGCACGCAATCGCGCCTGCTCGGCCTCGTCCTCGGCGCTCTCCGAACCGCCCGCGATCACCAGTTCGGTATCGGGCACCCCCGACAGTGCCACGATCGCGCAGTCGAACCCCTTGCGCCGCACCATGCGGCCGACCGAGACGATCCGCCGCGGCAGATCCGGTTCCTCGGCGGGACCGTCGGGAGTGAACAGCGACAGGTCGACACCGCACGGCACCACCGACGTGCGCTCACGCGGCACACCCATCCTGCCCAACTCCCGGACCTCGTCGGAACAGGTCGCCACGATATGCGTCGCGCCGGCCGCCACCGTGCGCTCGGACTGGATGCGCGAACGCGGGCTGGTGTCGGCCAGCCCCTGATAGCGCCGCTTCACGGTGCCCAGGGCGTGGAAGGTCAGCACGACCGGGACGGCGAGATCGCGTGCGGCGCATTCGGCGGCGATACCCGACATCCAGAAATGGGCGTGCACGACATCGGGGGTATCAGCACTCCACTGCCGGCGCAGGAAGGCGGCGAACTCGGTGAGGAACGGAGGGATGTCGTCCTTCGGAACGTGCCGCGGCGGGCCGGCCGGAACGTGGATCACGCGATATCCCGCCCCCACCAGCACCTCGGTGGGGATGGCGGGGTCGTCTCGGCGGGTGTAGACCCGCACGTCGTGCCCCAACCGGGCCAGTCCCGCGGCAAGCTCGGCCACATGCACGTTCTGCCCACCCGCGTCCACACCGCCCAAGGGGGCCAAGGGGCTCGCGTGCTCGGACACCATCGCGATCTTCACGCTTCCTCCGATCCGCGTCACCGAGCCGCTCCGTCTCGTCGAGATAGAGCGATGTGCCCGGCGTGCAAGACGTCGAAACAACTGTTGGTGAGCACGATCCGTGTGCCGTCCTACCCCCGCGGGCCGACGGGTGTTCCGATGGGACACTGCGGCGGCAGCGATTTCTCCAGCGAGATTGCTCCGGCGAATCAGTTCTTCCGGCGGGCGCGTTCGTTCGACCGTTCGATCGATTCGATCAATTCCTTCTTCGTCATGCGGGAACGGCCGCTGACGTCGAGGCGTTTCGCGATATCCAGCAGATGCTGTTTCGACGCGTTGGCATCCACACCGCCGGCGGTCTCGCCCGCCGGTTCGGGGCCGCCGTGCCGGGCGCGCTCGTCGGAGGGCCCCTTGCGCTTCTTGGGCTCCCAGTGGTCGCCGACCTTCTCGTAACCGTGTTTGAGGGCAGCGTAGGCGACGCGGTGCGCGCGTTGTTCGCTCTGGTACTCCTCCAGCGCGGAATCGTGCACCTCGGCGAATATTCGTTGCGCGTGCTCATCGGATTTCCGTATGGTGCTGGGCAATTCGGAGAGTTCGGATCACCGCGCCGAGTGGTTCTGGGCATCGTCTGCTCCCTTCGTCGACGGACAACTACTCGGGACGCCGAACCGCCGGCGACTCCACGCCCTGATAGAGCCGCACGACGCGCTCGTCATCGTCAGCCCTCGAACCGGGCCCAGTGTCGGACTTCCCGGCACCGGCCGAGGAAGTCGGCCACCGACGCGCCCGCCGCGAGATCCGTGACACCGGCATCGAGTTCGCCGGTCAGTCCCGCGGCCGCGAACAGCGAACCCGCATTGCGGTGAGCGATGAACTTGCCGTGCGCGTAAGCGTCGCTGACGAAGTCGCGCGCCGGCGGCAACGTGGCGAGTTCGGCGGCGCCCGCCTCGGTCGCGAGGATCACGACCGCGTCGTAGAGCACCGACGGTCCGCCGTCGATCTTCTGGTCCGCTTCGATACGTCCGCCGTCGTCGGTGGTGACACCGCCGACCTTCGGCGCGACGACCTCGAGAATCGCCTGCTCCGCCTGTACCGCGTCGCGCACCTCGGCGAATGCCTTCGCGTCGACCCCGTCGGTGACCAGCACGCCGATCTTGCGTCCCGCGACGCTGTCCGGGCCGTTGCGCACGATACTCAGGGCCGGCGAGGGCGGCAGATCGGTGATCGGCTCGCGCGCACGGCGCGCCGGTTCGGGCAGCTCCGCGAGGCCGAGGCCGTCGGCGACCGCCGTGGCCAGATCCTCGTGGACGTTGCGCAGCGCGCCGACGACCCGGGCGCGGATCTCGACCCGATCGCATTTACTCAGCTCGAAGACGAACGCCTCGATGATGTGCTGCTGCTCGATACTCGTCTGGCTCACGAAGAACTGACGGGCCTGGCTGTAATGGTCGGCGAAACTCTCCGCCCGCAGCCGGCGTTCGGGACCTGAAACGGTCTCCGGATAGGTCGTGAAGCCGCGTTCGGGATCCTCGCGCGGGCCCTTGATGTCGTCGGGCCAGGAATTGGGCTCGTAATTGACGCGGCCCTTCGGATTGACCATGGCCATATGGCCGTCCTGCTGGAACGTCGCGAACGGGCATTTGGGCGCGTTCACGGGCAGGTGCGTGAAGTTGGGGCTGCCGAGCCGCTTGAGTTGGGTGTCGAGATACGAGAAGTTCCGGCCCTGCAGCAGTGGATCGTTCGTGAAATCGATGCCCGGGACGATGTTCTGCGTGCAGAAGGCCACCTGCTCGGTTTCGGCGAAGAAATTGTCGACGACCCGGTTCAGCACCAGCTTGCCGACCGGGCGCACCGGCACTTCCTCTTCCGGAATGATCTTCGTCGGATCCAGGATGTCGAAGGCGAAGCGATCGGCGAAGTCGTCGTCGAACAGCTGCATGCCCAGTTCCCACTCCGGATAGTCACCGGACTGGATGGCATCCCACAGGTCGCGGCGATGGAAATCGGGATCGGCACCGTTGATCTTCAGCGCCTCGTTCCACACCACCGATTGCAGTCCCTGCTTCGGCTTCCAATGGAATTTCACGAAGGTCGAGCGGCCCTCGGCATTCACCAGCCGGAAGGTGTGGACACCGAATCCCTCCATGAACCGGAACGAGCGCGGGATGGCTCGGTCGGACATGATCCACAGCAGCATGTGGGTCGATTCGGGGGTGAGCGAGACGAAATCCCAGAAATTGTCGTGCGCCGTCTGGGCCTGCGGAAAACCGCGGTCGGGCTCCTGTTTGGCGGCGTGCACCATATCCGGGAACTTGATGGGGTCCTGGATGAAGAAGACCGGAATATTGTTTCCGACCAGATCCCAGTTGCCTTCTCGCGTATACAGTTTCACCGCGAAACCGCGGACGTCGCGGGCGAGATCGAACGATCCCTTGTTTCCGGCCACCGTGGAGAACCGGACGAATGCCTCGGTCCGGCGACCGGCCTCCTGGAAGGGGTCGGCCCGGGTCAGATCGGACAGCGAATCGTAGTTCTCGAAGTAGCCGTGCACGCCGAAACCGCGGGCATGGACCACGCGCTCCGGAATCCGCTCGTGGTCGAAGTGGAAGATCTTCTCGCGGAAATGAAAGTCCTCCAACAGCGCGGGCCCGCGCTCCCCCGCCCGCAAGGTGTTCTGATCGTCTCCGACCACCACACCCTGCTGGGTGGTCAGCCGCACGTCGTCTCCGGATGCTTCCTGGTGGGTTTCGCCGCCGTTGCCCGGCCGACCTGCCACGTTGTCCGTCATCTTCCGACCTCCTGCCGCTGTACGCCGAACCGTTCGGTCACCGAGCCGATACCCGCCCGCCACCGCGGCAAACGTTCGTACCACTGCAGAAGGGGGCGCGAGCCGAACATCGGCGATCGAGCGGTCCGACTCGCGAAATCGAGCGATACCTGTTGCGCCCCTTGCTTTTCCGAAACGTTCCGTCGGCCGGTCTCCCCGCCCCGCTACCGGCACGACGCCGTCGGCACCTCAGTGCGCACCCGCTCCGGCAAGCCGCTGCGCCAGGAGTTCCTTGCCCATATCCGCACCCTTGCGGCTGTCGGCCTGCGCCCGCCGGAAGAAGTCGGCGAGTTCGGCGTCGCCGGCACGCTCGGCATCGCGGCTGTATACCTCCATCCGCAGCGCGTTGCTCATACACTGTTCGGTGAACCAGACCAGGTTGTAGTCTTTGTCCAAGGTGCCCGTGAACTGCCCGGTTTCCTGTTCCTTACCCATCGTGAACCTCCTCGTCGGACGCATTTCCCTCCCGTCACGCGCACTACCCGAGTCGATCGCGACTATTCCTCGGCAGGTGACCGAAGTCCCTCCCGACGGCGGACACCCGGCCCGTAGACAAGGCTGCAGCGACATCGCAGGCTGCACGGAGGAGTGAGGCCGAGCCCCATGACCGAGCAGACGAAGAGATCGATCATCGCCACCGCACTGCTGACCGGGGTCGCCGTCCTGGTGGCGCCGGCGGTGGCTCCCGCCGATTCCCCCGCCCGGGTGGTGCGGCCCGGCACCTCGCTCGGCCTCTGCACGATCACCGCGGCCGGACACGATGCGGCGGGCAACGCGGTAGCCCTCACCGCCGGCCACTGCATGTTCAGCCCCGGACAGAGCGTCGTCGCCCCCGCCATCGGCAGAATCGGGCACTACGCCAGCTGGACATCGAAATGGGCGCTGCTGCAATCGGATTCGACCAGCGACTGGGCCGTCATCGCGCTGAGCCCCGGCATCGGCATCTCGAAGGTCGCCCCGAACGGCGCCGTGATCGACCACTTCGGTGCGGCCCCGGCCCCCGGCAGCCGCCTCGACAAATACGGCAGCACCACCCGCTCCACCAACGGCAGGGTCGATTCGGTGACCGACAATGTGATCCACACCTCCGTCCCGAGCCTCAACGGCGACAGCGGCGGCCCCGCGTACCAGGGCACGGGTCTGGTGGGTATCGACTCGCAGATCAACCCCACGACACCGGACGGCCCGTTCTGGTTCTCCGGCATCGAGGGCGTACTGGCCGAGATCAACTCCCGGCCCGGGATCGTCGGCTACGGCTTCCGACTCGGCTGATCGAATGTGCCACCCAGGCAGATCAGCCCCTGGCTTGTGATACGTTCTCACAGGCCAGGGGCTGTTTTCTGCTCCCCCATCTGGACTCGAACCAGAAACCTGCCGATTAACAGTCGGCTGCTCTGCCAATTGAGCTATAGGGGATTACTCCGGCCGACCCGTGCGGGCTGGCCGAGCACAAACTTTAGCTTATGTCCGGTCCGCTCCCCAAATCGGCCCGGGAGCTGGGGAAATGCGGAACGTGGTGGTGCGTCGGGGGCGCGCGGCGCGGCCACCAACCGGGCTGTGCGGGTGGGGAATTCGAGGGCCCGGCGCCGGGGATCGGAAA
>NZ_BAFQ01000279.1 GCF_000308375.1 Nocardia aobensis NBRC 100429
AGATCCGCCTCGAGCCCCTTGGCGAGCGTTTTGTTGAACGTGGTCAGGATGATTCGCGCCTGCGGGTCGCTCTTCCACAGCCGATGCGCACGATGGATCGCGACGACGGTCTTACCCGTGCCCGCGCCGCCGGACAGCCGAAACGCACCGTTGAAATCCTTCTCCACGTAGGTGCGCTGTTCGGGATGCAGGAACGTGCGCCACGCGGCGAAATCGCCGCCCTCTATAACCCGGCGAAGTTCTTCGGTGTCGTCGATGTAGGTGAACTGCATCCGCGAGGCGGGCCGGTCGAGCGCGGCGACGATCCGACTGTCCTCGTCCAACGTCTCGTCCGCGGAAACGTCGGTGAACGAGTACTTTTCACGAATGTCGTCGATGGAGGTGCCGCAGGCGAGGTCCAGCAGCGCATCCGCCTGCCATCCGTCGACGGCGGCCGCGATCTCATTGATCGCGTAATCATCGGCCGCTGTCAACGCCCGCTCGGCGAGGGCGGGATCCAGTCCCAGCCGATCGACGAGGTCGGTCACGGTGAACCCGGCATCAGCGAGGTAGGAGGATTTGTCGGCTGCGGCGGCAACGCGAGCTTCGGAACGGGGGAACGGGGAACGCCTTTCGACGGCACCGTCGATCTCCCCGATGATGCCCTCGACCGTGCCGTTGATCTTGTTGACCCGCAATGTGGACTGCTCGGCGAGCTTGTTGGCCTCGTCGTGCTTCCACGTCCCCATGTAGACGTAGGTGGTGTCGCCGCCTTCGGGATCGAGGCGGAACAGGATAGCCCGATAGTTCAGATCCACCCGCCCGGTCCGGACCCGCGCATCGCGGGCTCCCTTGATGGGCTCGATATGCAATCCCGGTGTGGCGTCGTCGTTTTGGAGCTTCTCGAGAAAGTCGTACACCTTGCGCTTGACGGAGCCATCGAGCTTACCCATGGCCTTGGTCTTGGTCGCCATGACGATATACGGCATTACTTCACCCCGTTCGTGTTCAGCGTCGCAACGATTTGCCCGGGGTCGGGCGGGCAGACGGTCCAACCGTCCTCCGCCATCAGCCGCGCGGTTTCGGATTCGGTGTCGAAGAACATCACGACCCGCTGCTGCGGCCACGCGATGTCCAAGACATAACCGTCGTCGTTTTCGCCGCCGATGACCGGCAGCGGTGTCTGGGCGGCGGCGAGAGCGAGCACCAACTCCTTCTCGGCGGGGGAGAACGCCTCGCCGTAGACCTGCTGCCACTGCGGCGACAATGCCGACGCGGTGAGCGCCGGCTGCTCCTTCGGAATCTGCACGTCGGTGGCGAGCAGGCTCCGTGTGGTGATGGTGTGGTTGTCGCACAGCCCGAACCAATTCGACAGTCGCAGCCATTCTTTCCACGCCTGTCCGTCGAGCGTTTCGAGCTTCTCGTCGCGATCGTCGAGGGCGAGCACGGCGTGCATCGTCTTGGTATCGGTCCGCAGGGCGGCGGTAATGGCAAGGGGCCCATCGGCATAGGACCAGCACGCGTAGTTCCCGTCCGGCACCGACGGCGTCCGACCGTCCAGCAGATCGAGGGCCCACGGCACCACGGCGGTCAGATCGCCCGGGGTTCTGTTCTTGCCCATGAACATCATCGGCAGCCAGTGCCCGACGGCTTCCCACGCCTCCAAGTCGGGGTCCTGCATGAACTCCAGCAGCTGGGTGATCGGGTCCGCGGTGATCAAATCGAGTAGCGCGGGCCGTAGGTTGCCCTGCTGCATCGTGGCCTTGGCCATTCTCTGCGAATACCACGACGGAGTTGCCGGCGTGCCCTCTTCGAATCGCACCACATCGTCGTAGCCGAACGACCACACGATGTGGTTGGCGGTCCGCAGGTTTTCCCGTTTCAACGCATCGTCGGCGACGCGATTGTTGCCGGGCGTGGCGTGATATCGGCGTCCGTCGGCGAAGATGGCGATGATCGGAACGCTCGAATCGAATGTGCTGAGTTCGTAGTCGGGAAGACTGTTCTCCATCCGCACCTGAGGTTTCAGTTTCCAGGTGCGAATCACCTTGCCCGGCATCGTGATCGTCGCCGTGGGGCTGTAGGTGCCGGGCGTCTCCTTGATCGTCGCGCCCATATTCCGCAGCCGATCGAGGAAGGCGACGTAGAACCTGCCCTCGAGCGCCGACTCGTCGCTCTCGACCCGCAGCCGCGGCTGTTGGGTGGTGAGCACGTTCTCCCAATCACTCCATACCGGTTCCGATTCCTGCTCGACACCGAGCAGCTCATCGAGAATCCGTGCGGCGGTTTTGCGCGACACGTGGTCGAGTTCGTGGGGTGCGGCGAAGGGCAGCAGGCATTTGTGGCAGGCGAGGCGCTGTTGTTCCGCGCATTCACAGGTGTGAACGACCTCTCGCGCTGCCCTCAGTACCGACCACACCTTCGCGGCGTCGGCGAATTCGGCGAGATATCCGGTGCCACCCGGCACGGTGTCATGGATCAGTAGGGCCTGCTGACTGGGCGCATGCAGCGCATCGGGGATGATCGCGACATCCAGGTGTTCCGGCGACCCACCGATAACTTCCCGAAGACCCAGCAGGATCGCGGTCTTGAGGCTCGGGTAGGTGAACGAGTCGTATTTGAGCCAACTGGGGACGTGCAGCAGTACAGCTTGGGTGTTCAGGGTGCGAGCGAGCGCGATCTCGCGCACGTGCTTCTCATCGGTCGCGTTGCGGAATTTGCACCAGCTCCGATGTTCGTGGGTGCGGTTGTGGCCGGCGATGCGATCGAGTTGGCCGCAGCCCGAGCACACCCGGAACAATGCGCTGGTGGTTTCCTGACCGGCGATTTCGCGCTTACCGCCTTGGGAAGTCCGCTTTCCCATGTTCAGCCAGCGAATGTCGATGCGCTGCAAGTATTCCGCGCCGAAATCACGGTCGGTGACGAACCATCGCTGCGCCACATCGTCGGGATTGATATCGGCGGCCGTGATGACGTTGAACGATTCGCGCTTGCGATCGTCGCGGGCATCGTTGATGGACGCTTCGTCCCGGCGAACCTCCGCCGAGACCCGCGACATCTCGACGACCTGGAGCTGCTGGCTCACATCGGCGATGGCGGGCGTGTTGCAGCGCGGGCAGTGCGCCGGTGGCGGGCTGGCGTCGGCGGCATGGGAAATGCCGGCCCACCCACATTGCGGGCACATCCGCCAGGTATGGATATTCGCTTCACCGGGGCCGAGGTCGACCGCGTCGATCTGTACCGCCAGGCCCTGCGCGTAAAACGTTGCGCCCGGCGCCAATTCGGTCAGCGCGACTCGAGAGCCGCGCTGATAGCTGTGAGTGTCTCCGGCGTACTGATTGGTGTCGGGATCGATCCAGGTGATTCCGACATCCAGAGTTACCGAATCGTCGAGCAGTGTGTAATTGGGCAGGACGCCGTAGCGTTCCAGAACACCGACCCAATGCTCGGTGGTCAGATCCTTGATGTGCCGGCCGAGTAACCGCAAAGTCCCTCTTGCCGTGCGTAGTTCACGCCGGTCGTCGTCCGTGGCCGCGGGCGAGGCGGCACGCTTCTCGAATTCGGGTATTGCCGCGTCGACGGCCTTGCGCCGGTTGGTCAGTTCGGTGACGTCGCGATTCCAGCGATGAACCACTTCCCGCAGATGTGACACCAATCCGCTGGGCGCACCGTCTGTCTCGCTGGTCGCCCAGGTGCGCAAGGTCTCTTGCGCGCGGGTGTCGAGCAGACCCTCGAACTGGGCTAGGAAGCTGTCGAGCAGTTGCTTCGATTCGGTGTCGGCGAGGGCGAGAAGCCTTGCCATCCAACTACCTTCGTCGAAGGTGCCCACCACTGTCCGGGCCTCGATGGGGTCTTCCGCACCGGGTTCGCGCGCGATTTTGTCGATGATATGCGCGACGTACTGGCGTTGCAGGATCTCCTCGGCCGTCAGGAAGGTGGCCGGTGGACGCACCTCTCCCTGGATGACGGAGGTGGGGTCGTACAACTTCGGCAGGTGCTCGCCCCGCCCGCGCACGAAGGCAAGCACCAGCGAATTGCCGGTGAGACGTCCGGCGCGGCCGACGCGCTGCAGGTACGAGGACACGGTGCGTGGCATCGACCCGAGCATCACCGTGGACAGATCACCGATATCGATGCCCATCTCGAGCGTCGGGGTCGCGACGAGCACGTTGGGTGCGGTGGGATCGGAGACCGCCTGTTTGAACTTCGTCTCGTATTCCAGCCGAACATCTGTGGGCAGCAGGGACGTGTGCTCGCGGGCGACGACGCGTTTCATCTCCGAATCGTCGTAGAGCTTGCGGTAGAAGTTCTTACCGCGTGGTGTGCGGTGCAGGGTTCCGGGGCATCGGTCGAGCAGGCAGCATGCGCCGTCGAGTTGTGCTGTGACGGTGGCGGTTCCGGGGTTCGGTGTCTGACACACATCGCAGGTGAGCAGGTTTTCCCCCGCCTCGAGATCTTCCAGCTCGGTGGCGCCGACGAGGACCGACGCCGAATCCAGTTGATAGACGGTGAGATCCTTCTCGCTCGTCGTCGTGGTGAGGATCCGCTGCTCGGCCAGCGTCGCGAACAATGCCCGGGCCGCGAAACCTCCTTCGAAGGCCGAGACGCCCAGGCATTTACTGGCCCAGCGCGCATACCAGGAGGCGGGAGAGGTTATCGCGTCGAACCCTTCGGGGATCGTCCGGGAGCCGAGGGCCGGAAAAGCGGGCGCCGGACGGCCTTTCGGAAATGCGGGCATCCCTTCGTGTTTGGGCCGTCCGCCCCACACCCACCGCCGGTTCGCATCCTTGACGATGTATTTGTCGAGCCAGGGATGGGCGAGCGCACCCTGCGTGCGCATGCGCTCGACGGTCCCGCGTACCCACCGGGTGGCCGCGGCGGGATCGATCTCGGCGAACGTCAGCTGGTGCTCGGTATTGCCGAGTGCGAGCATGCCCAACTGAAGCACTCGTTCCGGTGCTCCCAGATCTACCTCCGCGACAACACTTCCGGTGAGCTCCAAGGTGCGTCCCAGCCGCGACTGCAAACCGAACTCGAGGTTGATATCGAACTGCAGTCGCTTCCGCACCAAGCGCAGTGCCTTGGTCCGTGCGGCCGACGGGGCGCTGTCGTCCCAGAATGCCCGGAACTCGTCGCGTTCGACGATATCCGGCGCCAGCAGGTGATACCGCCGCATGACATCGGACTGCGCCCGATCGATCACCGCGTCGCACAGATCCGTCAGCGGCACCAGACCAGTGCCGGAAGGGGTTGTGCCGAGGGCATTTCGGAGCGTTGACCGCAGACTGAGGGTATGTGAGCGTGCTTGCACAAACCCGGCACGGTGGGCCGCGTCCTGCACGCTGTCGGTGAACATCAGCGCCTTCTTCTCGGCGGCGTCGAGCCCGGCATCGCCGAACATGCTCGACAGCGCGACTGAGAGCTGAGTGGCCACCGCGCTGCCGAGAAAGCGGATTCCGTCCGCGGACCGGCAGGCCGGGCACATATCCTTCTGCGAGTTGTCCTCGGCGTCGGGTCCGGTGAGGATCAGGATCGGCAGTACCCGCCCGTCCAGAACTTCGGGGCCTTCGGGATCCGGTGTGTCGTCGGTGATTTCGCGTTCGTCGACATGCAGCCACCGCAGGCCTTCGACATCCTTGCCGAGTTGCGCCTCGACCGGTGCGGAGATCAGCGCGCGGAAGCGCTGGCCTCCGGCTGCATGCTGCCGGCGGATATCCTCGTCGGTGACATCGAGGGTCATACCGGTCGGCGCCAGCCGCGCACCCCATCCGGAACGTCCGCAGTGCCGGCAGTACACGGCCGGCAGATAGGTCGTCCCGGGCGTATCGACGGCGCCGTCGTCGGCCCAGTGAAAGACGGTGGCGGCGGCAAGGTTTCGGTCGATGCGCGACAGTTCCCGAACCCACAGGTGAACATCGACGTTCAGCGCACTGCGCCCGATTCCGGCGCGCAGATGCGACAATGCCGCGAACAGATAGTCGAGATAGCGTTGCCGGCGAGCGATATCGCGCGGTTGCTCGCGGGTGCTGGTTGTGGTCTCCAGGACGGTGTCGGCCAGCTCGGCCAGCGAAACCGCCTGCACGCTCTTGCGGAGCAAGCTCCGGAACAGGTCGTGGCTTTTCAACAGGTCGATAAGTTCGGTATCGCCGAGCTTGCGCAGATCCGAGGCGCGCTCGCCTAGCCCTCCCTCGAGGCCCACCCGTTCGAACAATGTCGCCAGAATCAGTGCGGTCGCCGCGTTATTGTTCGGCGCGGCGTTGACCCGGTCCTCCAGATCGCGCAGGTTCGCCTCGTCCAAAGCCGGAAAGCGGATCGGTCGATACAGATGGTCGAGTGCGGGACTGCGGTCGGCGAGCCATTCGTCCGGCGTCAGCCTGGTCTCTCCGACCACGGCGTCGGCGGTGAAAACCTCTCCGAAAACCGTGTGCGCGAAATCCAGCATCGCGGTCGGCGCCTTCTCGGAGCCGAGCGTCGCCGATGTCGCGACCGGGGTGATCCGCCCCAGTGGACGCGCGCGGTCCGCGTCGGTGACAGCCGAGTCCGCGGTCCAATACGACTTGATGGTCAAACCGAGGCGCCGCAGCAGCATGGCCACATCGGTGCCCTGGGCACCGTCGTAGGTGTGGAATTCGTCGAGCACCACGTACTGCAGGGATTCCGCCGACTGCCGCCACATCGGCGCCCGATCCGGGCGCAGCAGCATTTGGTCGAGCATCTTGTAGTTCGTGAGCAGGATGTCCGGCGGCGAATCGTGCATGATCCGGCGGTCGGTGATCAGCCCGTCCGCCGAAACCAGTGTTCGGGAACTCGACGACGCCTCGCCGGTGTAGAGCCCGGCCGTCACCCCCGAGAGCTCCGGATTCTTGATGATCAGCTCCGCCAGACGCCGCTCCTGGTCGTTGGCGAGAGCGTTCATCGGATAGATGATCAGCGCCTTCATACCCGCGACGCCGGCCTTCTTCGCCCGCAGCACGTGATCGAGGATCGGAATCAGGAACGATTCGGTCTTACCCGAACCCGTGCCGGTGGTGACCAGCGTCGGCTGCGGCCGCGACTGAAACTTCGTCGACAGCCGCTCGAACGCCTTGGCCTGGTGCCCGTAGGGCACCCACCCTGGCGGCAGCCAGTCCAGATGCATCCCCCAGTTGCCCGTGGCCTGCGCGAATGGCAGTCGCAACCGCACATAGGGCCCTTTGAACATCCCATCCCGCGGATGATCGATGAAGTCGACCAGCGCACCCTTGGTATCGGCATCGGTCAGAGCGAAGGTAGTGGCGAGGTAGTCGGTCAATCCCTCCCGCAGCCGACTGGCCTGCAGTGTGGGGAGTAGTGCCCCCATGATCGACTCCCCTCCGCTGTCCGGTCGCTGTGTACGTTTGCTGTGACTGGGATTCGCCAGTATCCATGCCACGAATAGCTTTGTGGGTCAATCCTATTCGGTGCACCGCCGGGCGGTCGCCCGAACGGGCGTGGACCAGTCTGCAAACACATCGTTCCGGACGCGGATTTGGTTACGTGTGCTCACGAAAGGCGGGCATGGGTGTGGTCGGTGCCGGCGCGCTGCGGCCGTGGGATCGGGGGCCTTGTCACGCGGCTATTCTCACGACGTGCACCTGGTGGTCGTCCGCGGGATCATCGTTACGATGCACAGTCGCTGTCGTTATATGGCGACAGCGCCAAGTGTCGCCGTCTGACGACAATGGGATCGGTCCGGCCTACCGCTCGCACGCGACCCCGTCGCCGTCCCGGTCCAGCCCCGGCCGGTACCCCGGCTCGCCGCCGTGTAGCGGTGCCGCACCAGCCGCGTTGGTTGCAGGCAGGCGACGCTGAATCCGTCGACTTCAGACTCCTGGCTCGCGACCGAATGCCGTTGCGACCCGGGCGGTTCGATTGTGGAGCAGATCCGCACCGAGTGGAACCGGATTCGGGCTGGTTGTAAACGATTCGCCGGCTACAATGTGCGTATTATGTCCCCGGGTTCTGCTCGTTCGGATATTTCTCGGGAAAACGCAAACGAGTACTGGCCGGAAGGGGAGCGGTGAATCTCAATACCCACCAGAACGCCCTGAACGGTTGACTCATCTCCTTTGAGTAGCTCGACCTGATCTCCGACCGAGAATTTGTCGCCAGTTCTGCCGACAATAATCGGATTCGGGCGAATGCTCACCCGGAAGATGTCATCGACCCGGAATTCGCTCAACCGAACGCCCTTCAAGTCGACTCCCGCACGGCGAGGGTCGGCACCTCTCAGTCGCCACTGAACCACAGGTAACCCTGCTGCCGGATCGCCGATTCCGATGCTCGCCGCAGGACGGAGAAAAGTTCTCGCTCCGCGTCGCTCTGCGGATTCGCGGAATCCAGCTCCTCCAGAAAGAATTTCAACTGGTATGAATTGAACATGGTGTCGGCGTATTTATGAATTCCGCGCATCATCGGACCCGTGGGTGAATCCAAGACTATATCCGCAAGCGTGTCGGCGGCGGCGCCGGAGAATGACTCTGTCTCCTTGTGGTTCATGTTCTGCACGCTTATCGTTATTCCCAACGCATCCTCCTTATTCGGGGAACATGTTTATGACGGTACCCCACCTGTCCGTGATCACCTTGTACTTGTTTGTCGGTTGGCCGCCGTTGTTCTGCGACCTGTTTCCGACCGGGTGACCGGCATCCACCTCGCGTTCGTAGTTGCCGTAATCGTTCGGCCCACGAGCTGTGACGTTTCTCCGCGGCCTCGGCCAGTGCATCGAGGTCGGTACTTCGGGGAAGGTGCTCTTGTCGGGCGTGACGTTGTTGCCGCCCCGAACATGCTTTCCCTTGATGTACTCCTCGGATTCATCGGCGAGGCCGCCGAGTGGAATGCCCGGAGCCTGCGGCAGATCTTCGTACTTGGTCGCCACGGTCATCGCGCCGTCCGCGGCGACGATGACCTTCATCGCGATGATGGCGGCGAGGTTGGTGGAGGGCTGCGACACGGTGTTCGATATCGGCGAGATGGTCAGCAATGAAGCCGGCCAGACCGGACAGTCGGGATACGATCTGGTCGAGGTGTTCGAGGTCGACCGAGAACTGCGAAGCCACCGGACTACGTCCAGTTCAACTTCGGGATATCCAGCGCCGCAGCACTGTTCGCGTCCACCGACTGGAAAGTTTCGGCTGTGACTCCAAGCTTTTCCGCCATGGTGGTCAGTGCCGCGAAGATCTGCCGTCCGCCGTCGTGGACCTCGGTCCAGCCCTCGGAGAATTCGTCGGCGTAGTCGCCGGTCCAGCTGCCGTTGAGCAGTTCGGTGACTTCCCCGGCCGCGGAACTCAGAGCTCGGGACAGGGTGTCGGCCAAGCCGTAGATGTAGATGCCGACATCACGCACCTGTTCCGGGACAACCGAAAACCCCTGGCCAGGACTTGGAATGTTCCCCCCATTATCAGTCACATTGCGATGCTAGGCGATCAGCGGTCGAGGCGTCCATCATGACCGAGTGTGACGACCGCCGCGTGAACAAGCAATCGAAGGTGACCGGGAAGGGGCATGGACGCAGCGCGCATCAGGCTCGATCATGAGTAGACGGCGCGCTTCGGTCAGCTGGCAGTGCGGGAGTCCGTCTGGACGACGAGGTATTCCGGGTACGCAGGGCCGCCGGGCGGCACATCACTCCGTCGGTCACGTCGGAGTTCCGCTCCGAAGGCGGAGGGTGGTTCGCGGTTGCCGGCGTCGTTCCTGACGGTCACGGCCGGAATGGCCGCGGGCCGCCACCCGCGCACTGGCGGCCTGCCGGCTTTTGTCCTATGCAGCTCGGTAAGCGTCGAGTACCTGCCGCACAGCGTCGGTGACGGGCGGGGCCTCGGTGAGCGCGGTCCAGGCGTAGGCGTCGTGTTCTTGAAGCTGCACGGGTTCGGGTTTTTCGACGTCGACGGCGAAGTTGAACTGGCGGGATGGTTTTCCGCTGCCGGATCGGTAGTCGAAGCTGCCGAGGAAGGTGCGCACAGCGGTGACGCCGAGCCCGGTTTCTTCTGCGACCTCGCGGATCAGGGCTTGGGTGAGTGTTTCACCGGGTTCGACCTTGCCGCTCGGCAGCTCCCAGATGCCCCCCCATGAAATCGTCCTCGGGGCGTTGCAGCAGGAGGACTTTGCCGTCGTGGTGAATGACGGCGCCCACAACGAGTTGCTGTATGCCGTCGGTCGAAGCTTCTGTGGTGAGTCGCTCGATCAGGGCTTCGTCCATGGTCGCTATCCTTTCAGTTCATCGATGTGGTGGAACACTTTTCGGATCGCCTCGACATAGCGCATCGTGATCGCTACTCGCTCAAGTACCGTTCGACCTCGGCCAGGGAAGCGGTTTCGAAGAGGTGTTCGCCATCGTCGATGTCGACCAAAACCCAGCGGTTGCTCTGTTTGGGTTGGGCGATGAGTTGGTAGCCGGCGCGGCGGGCGCGTGCCATCAGGAACCGCAGGCGCGCGGTGTCCGGGTTGATATGGCGGGCGGTCATCGTGTCCGTCGGCTCTCTGTGCGGGGCGCCAGTCGCGCAGGGCGTCAGCGAATCGCGTCAGTGCGGCGATGTTCGGGGTGGGTGGCTGGGGCAATCGGTAACGGGGGCGTGGAATTTGGGTGCGTCTGGGTTCACGGCGGGGGAGTTGGTCGTGCACGATTTCCTCCGTGGTGTCGGTCAGTAGCCCATGTGCGGCCGGTTGGCGGGGATCATGCGTTTGGCGGCGACGAGGTGGGCTTTGGCTTGCTGTTTGATCGGGCAGACGGTGATGGGGCAGTCGATGTGTCGCTGCATCACCGAATGGGCGAGCGCGGTGGTCATGGCCGGGACGCGGTGGTGATCAGTGACGGGTAGCCCGAATGCCTCCGGTGTCGTGGACGCGCTGACGTGAAAAGCGGGCATCGGCTTGTCAAGGATTGTCAAAGCGCTTGTCCCTTCGTTGTTTTGAGATCGAGCGGTGGTCACTGTGTGGCCTCGATGTACTGTGCGGCGTGCCGGAATCGGGGACAGCCGTGCTTGGCGTGGTCGGCCATGACGTTGATGGCGTGGGCTCGTCCGCGGATGGGTTCGGTGTTTCGGCAGGCCGCCGGAGGATCGAGGTGGCGGAGGCCGGCGGCGACGCGTTCGAGGAGATCGCGGTTGCGGGTGTGCCACAGGCGTAGGGTGGCCGCCATCGACCGGTTGTGCGTGCGCCGGGGAAGTTTCGGGAGGTCCTGACGCATGCACTCCTCGACCGGGTGGCCGCCGGTGGGGGTCGGCTCCGCGTCGATCGGTTCACGGGCACTCGTGGCGGGTGTAGGCATTGCGGTCGGCTCCGGAATCTGTCGGGGCGAAAGTCGAGCGTGCGCCTGTGCGGTGTGCGGTAATAGGTTGCTTCCAGCTTTGCCGGGTCGCCGCGTCGGAACGACGCACCGGACCCGTACTGAGCCCGTACCCTGGCGGTACTACAGCGGAGGGGAGAACGGCGAGAGATGACGATCGTGACGTGGACCGGTCTCGAGGTCATTGCGCTGCGTACAGCGTTGCGGGACACGCAGATTCAGTTCGCCGACCGGATCGGATGTTCGCTGGAAGCAGTCGGCAAATGGGAACGCAGAGGCGCGGATATCAGATTGGGTGCGAAGTACGCCGAATGTATGGACACCGCTTACGGAAGGCTCGATGAAGAACAAAGAGCGCGGTTCGATGTGGCACGGCGGGATTCGGGTGATGTTGTGCGGGCCGACGGTGTTGAATTGCCTCTGCCGAATGTTTCGTTGCTCGGCGAGCAGGAGGTCGATAGCGTGAGACGACGTGATTTCGGGGCCGCCGCCCTTGGGCTGCCTGCTCTCGCTGCGGGCGTTGCGAAGTCAAATCCGAGCGGCAAATACACAGAGGTTTCGGACCTTGTGTCCGGCGCCCGGGTGGCCCCTGAACTCGTTGATTACTTCCGCTCTCAACTGTCCGGGCACTACACCGCGGACGTGTACCTGGGGCCGCTATACCTCATCCCGGCAGTGCGGGCTCAGACCGAATTGATCGACTGTCTCGCACGCACGGCTGATACCTCGGTGCGTTACGGCCTGCTGGAAGTTGGCACTGCGTACGCGGCCCTACTCGGCTGGCTGTATCAGGATGCCGGTGACCTGGCGGCATCCGCAAAGTGGCGAGACACCACTTTGTCGATCGCGCACCGCTGCGGAAACTCCGATCTCGTCTCCTATGCGCTGTCGAACATGGCGATGCTCGCACTGGACCACGGCGACGGCCGCGCCGTCGTCGACTTCGCGCGGGCGGCTCGAGCGGCCGGGCACAAGCTGTCGCCGAAAGTCCGCGTGATAGCCCTTCAGCACGAGGCGCAGGGCCACGCCATGCTCGGCGATCGTGCCACGGCCGAGCGGCTGCTGGACGACGCCGTGCCTCTGATCGACCGCATCGATGATGCACACCCATGGGGAAACTCTTGCCGTCGCACGCCGCACCACATGGAAGTGCAGCGGGCAACCTGTTACGGACGCACCGGCCGCCGGCGAGACACCATGGACGCGGCCAGCCTGTGGGACGAGATCATGGACTCCATGCCGGAGTCTGCGCGGCGCGATAACGCTGTGTTCCGGGCGCGGCAATCGGCAGTGCTGGCCAGAGTGCCGGATCCCGACCGCGCGGTATGGGCGGCAGCAGAGGCGGTCGAGGCAGTCAGAGTCACCGGGTCTGCCAGGCTCCGAGGTGAATTGAAAGAGGTTTCTACCCATGCCCGTTCGTGGGCGCACACCTCAGCAGGCCGTGAGCTGCGTGCTCTCGTAGAGTCTGTCGCATGACCGCACTGCCAACTCCGTTGAGTGACAGCGAGATTGCCAGCCGCCTGGAAGCCCTGCCCGGTTGGAAGCGCGACGGCGACGAGATCACGCGCACCTTCACCCACACCTACCATGAGTGCGTGCATCTGGCGGTGTACGTCGCGGCAAAGGCGCGCGAGGTGGGGCACCATCCCGACATGCTGATCACCTGGCAGCGGATCAAGTTCCGGATCACGACCCATGATGTCGGGAGGAAGTTGACCGAGCTGGACTTCGCCCTGGCGCGGGATATTGATCGAATCGCGGAAGCCGCTGGCGCGACCCCGGCCGACGCAGTGTGATCCCGACTCAGGAGGATGTCGGTGTGGCCGCAACCACCAGCCCGGTACGGGCCGTACCCGACGTACTGGATCTGCGCGCCGAGATTCCTGCGGCACTGGCAGCGCGACCGATGGCGGCAGCCGGCGCATTACCCGGGCGTCTCGCGCTCGAACAGGCTTGTGCCGCTTTTGGATTCAGTCTCGGCGCGGCGCAACTTCTGCATCGGCGGTCGAACGCGGTATGGCGGGTAGGCGATGTGGTTGTTCGCCTTGCTCTGGACACGCCGCTGCGCCGCACCCGCGCTGATACGAGCATCGCGGTCACCCGGTGGCTTGCGTTCACGGCGACTGAACCGATCGCATTGCCGCCCGTCTCCGGAGAGCAACCGGTCGTGGTGGACGGTGCGGTGGCGACGTTCTTGCCTTATCGGTCTACGGCCGCTCATCCGATTACCGCGACGTCGGAAGCCTGGTTCGACGGCTTCATCAGCAGCCGGCGCCCCCGTTTTGGATCCCACGATATCGCCCGTTGCGGCGGTTGCGTGAAGCGCTCGACGTCGATGTGGCACGACCGCAGCCGGTGCTGAGCGACCAGGAACGCGGATGATGTCGCGACCAAGCCGACGCGCTGGCCGCAGCATTCGAGACGACCAGCTTTCCACTCGGGTTCGGACTGGTCCACGCCGACGCACACGAAGCGAACATGGTCCACTCCGACCGCGGTTGGGTGCATCGACTGGGACAACGCCTGTTACAGTCCCCGCGAACTCGACCTGGTCGGAACACTGCCCGACCACTTCCACGCCCCGCACACCCACCGCGCCAAGTTCGTTCGGTCATACGGCTACGACCTGCTCGAATGGCCCGGCTGGAGGTTGTTGCGCGACATCGCCGAGTACCACTCACTCGGCTCCTATATCCGAATCGCCGCCGACGAACCCCGAGCCGAACACGAACTCCGCCGCCGCGTGGAATCGTTGCGCACAGGAGACCGGGACGCTGTCTGGCGCTCGATTAGTGCCGTGTCAGGCAACCTTCGGTAGGTAATTGGGGTGCCGGATCTTGGAGCCGACGGCGAAGTCGCGTACGGGTCCAGCGTGCTGATTGCGCCAGCGGATGTAGGTGCCGATCGCGTCGTCCTGCTCGCCGTGGCTGCGGTGATCGGTGCCGTTGAGCGCGAAGTACCGCAGCGCGGCGAACTCGCACTCGATGCGGTTCAACCACGACGAATACGTCGGCAGGAACACCAGCTCAATGTCGTTGACGGCACACCATTCCCGCACTTCCCGCCGCTTGTGCACCGAGTAGTTGTCGGCGATCAGATACAACCTCCCGACAGGCCAGCGGGAACGAAGGCTTTTGAGGAAGGCCAGGAACTCGGTCCAGCGCTTGCGATCGCGGATGCGGTAATACAGCTGGCCGGAGGCCAGATCGAGAGCCCCGAACATATGCCGCACGCCCTGAGTGCGATGGTAAGTCGCTCGCACCCGCTTCGGATCACGCCGAGGAAACCAGCCACGCCCGGCCCGCGGTTGCAGGTTCAACGGACCGAACTCATCCACGCACACCACCCGCCCATCGGCCGGTGGATTGTCATACAGGTCGAGCACACGGGCCATCTTCTCGGTGAACTCCGGATCGTTGCTGACCTTCCAGGTCTTGGTGGCCTGCCACGACACCCCACCGGCCTTGAGGATCTGCCGCACCGTTTCACGGCTGATCTCAGCGATCCCGTTGAGCCGCAACACTTCCGCCAACTTCGACAAACTCCACACCGAGAACGGCCACCCCAGATCGCGGGGGCAGCACCGGGCGATCTGACAGATCCGATCACGCGTCACTTGATCGGTCTTCGCCGGCCTGCCCCGCTCCATTTTGGGTCCAGTGCCGCGAACCCTTCCGCATTGAAGTCGTGAATCACTTGCCGCACATACGATTCCGAGACTTGCATCAGCTTCGCGATCAACCCGACCGGTTGCCGCTGCGCCGAGGCCATCACCACGATCGCCCGCCGCGCCCGCACCGGCACCTTGCTGGTCTTCGCGATCCGCTGCACTCGCCGCCCCTCCTCCGGGGACAACTGCCGCACAAACACATCCGGCTTCCGAGCCACGACACCACCTCCACCGGCAGCATCAACGCACCCGACCACCAACGCAAACCGACACCCGGTTACCGCAGCAACCTATCTGGACACGGCATTAGGTGAGCGCTCGCGAGCCTACTCGGGTGGGTAACACGAGCCGGGACGAACAGGGGCCGCTGCGTGGGCAGATCAAGTGGTCAGCTGTCCGTTCAGCAGCCCGGACGATTAGACTTGAGAGTCGATAATTACTTGCTGCGCAAGAAACTTGACGAGCTCAACATCGGGGCGCATCAGGGTGGCCTCGCGACTTCTAGGCAATAGAATCTTTGACTTATACTTAGGGTCATCTTTTGCGTGGACGATCCTATTTCTGAGTGCATATATTCGGCCCGCTACGTGATTTACGATCGGGTCCTTCTTATTATTTGGATTTACATGCCCTACATTCTTTATTGGCCCATTAGGGCCGAAATGAGACGCTCGTTCGTCGCTTTGAAAGAACGACCGAATGCCCTCTTCTTCAATAGATTCCAGCAGTATCCTTATTTGCTTGTCTTCTGAGATGGTCTGCCCTCGCTCCGCGATGCCTATCAATCTAACGATGTCATCGTCGGTGCTGCTAAAATGAGGGTTAACCAATTCTTTCTTTAAATCTCGAATGGTGATCCGTTTGGCTGCGCGCGGGAAGTAGTATTCCAGCACCTGGTAAAAAGATAGAAAGGCTAGAGGAGGATTGAGTTCGGCGCTCTCGCCGAAAGCGTACAGTTGAGCTACCTCTGCGGGAATGTTGATCCGGGGGAATCGCACATGGCGAGAGCGTTCGTTATGGCGCAGTGGCAGGTTGTGGTTTGATCCTGGACGGTATACGGGATCGTACCGAATTCCATTTCGTACTGACAGCTCGTATAAAAATGCGTTTGCTATGTCGTGAGCCTTAGCTACGAAATTGTTGCCGCAACGCGCGGGGTCCATCTGGATCTTCAAGGTAGTGATAGTATCGTATCGACGATCAAATCCGCTTGAGCTAATATAGAAGCGAGGCATACTAAAGAGAATTCCGCATGGAGATGCGGAGGATAGTTCTATGCAGCAATTTACAGTTTCGTCATGGAGATGAATGCGTGGCTTTATAGACCGGTTTTCGGTGCGTCGATTGTTGCCAGATGCATCTTGCTGGTGTGCGAATTCCTCGGTTGGCACAAGCGCATCCATCGCCTCTTCCGGGGCATCATCAACGGCGTATACGGCCGGAAATGGGTTCGTGTTGTGGTTGCAGGCTGTACTTTCGCAGACAAGCCCGCCATATCTAGGTCGATCCGAAAATTCAAAGGTGTAACGGTCTCCCGGTCGTATTGTTGCTAAAATTAGCTCAAAGTAGCCATCGTCGGTAAAGAAGCCATAGTGTTCGGCCAGTGGCCGAGGGTCGCGAACTGCCTGTTCGGTTAGAACCTCAATCCCATCGATGGGGAATACGAATGAGCCTTTCCTCTTCCTTCGTACCGGCTTTGTGGTGCTTAGTAATAGAAATTTGGAGCTTTGGGCGGAAACCTCTAGATCGAATTTGTTGAACAAGTCATCCAGGTGAGGTGAATCTTTCAGTTTCTCCGCGTTTTGGTTGTCGCTTGTGCTTCTTCTGTCTTCAGTCAATTTGGCCCCACTCTCAATCCATTATTTCAAGGTTCGGCGTGCGCTTAGAAAACTACAGCCTTAAGGCGCTTTCCGGACTGCCAACTTGTGGAAGTAGTCATGTGCGAGTTCCATGTCGCGTTCGCGGTCGACGGCGGTGAAGGGCTCTGCGTAGGTGATGCCGTCGACGGTGAGTTCGGATGGGGGAAGTGCACTCTTTTTGCGGTATTCGGAGGCTAGTTTGGTGGGGAGTTGGCGGCCGTTGGCGTCGTAGAGGGCTTCGCGTTCGTATTTTTGGAGGACGGGGAATTGGGTTCGGTAGATGGTTAGGAGTTCTTCCGCGGTTATGCCGAGCATGATGGCGACTATGGCGTCGATTTCCACCTGGGCCTGTCGGCGATCTGCGGCTTTGCGGAGCGGGGTGTGCCATGTCCAGTGCGGTTCTACTGCACCGAGCTCCGTTCTGTCGGGGTAAGTAGCCCCGATCTCTGATACCCAAGTGTCTTGTTGCCAGCTGGAAGCGTAGAGCTCAGACCACAGTGGAGCGTAGGGCCGCACAAGGCAATTGAGGCGGAGGGTGCGGAGGATAAGCTGTGATTCGAGGGGATGGTGTCGAACGTGTGGGATTTTGCCGAGCGCTGAGGTTTTCACATGACCGACGCCCATTACCTTGATAAGAAAGTCGGCAATGAGCGAGCCCGTGAAGCCCGCCATGACAGCCAGGTCCGCGAAGTTCTTAACGGTTAATGAGAGGATGCCGCCGACGTGTGCGGGCCCGGGTGGGATGAGGGCTGAATGGAGCGTGCGGGCGGTCGCAGGGTCGCACATCTCGCGCCAAGCGAGGCGGAAGTAGTTGGAGCTGAGCTCGCCTTTCCACTTCGGGTAGGCGGACAGGTAGTCGGGGAGGGGGCGGGCGACCTGGTAGTTGGTTCTCGGGATGAACGTGTCCGGGATCGAGTCGAGGTCGATCGGGGAGTAATCGCCGCCGCTGCGCATTGTCGGATTGCCTTGCTGGTAGATCGGGGTGGCGACGGTGATGTTCGGGCCCTGCAGAATCACCTCCTGCCAGGTTGCGGGAGTTCCCGAGCGAGACTCGAAGTAACCATTTTTCCGATCAGCTGATTCATGCCAGCCTGGGTTCCATTCGAACTCGACGTCGCCGAGTCGTGGCGCTGCAGCGATCTTATTGAGCACCCTGGCGCTGGCTCTGTTTACCGGGTAGAGCATCCGCGCGGCCGTAGGTGGTGTGTCGGGCGCGTCGATAAGACTTGCCCAACGAGCCAGGATGGATTCATCGACCCGGGTTAGGCGGTCGGCATGAGGGCGTAGATCCCAGTTGTCCTGGTCGTCCCGAACGGCCGGCGCCGGACCGCTTCCGTCGTGGACGAGAGAACGCTCGACCACGCTCGGTCCGAAGATCCACGCGGCGTGGATAAACTGGACGATGCCGGGGTGGCCGTATACATGTATTCCGAATGTCTTCTTGTGGCCGATTTCCGGAAACTGGTAAGTGTTGTTGTGGAATCGATAGTGTCGGCGCAGCCTGGCATAGCAACTCTGCCGAAGAGTCGCCGCCCGAGCTTCGGTGAAATGGCTCTCCGGATGAATAAGAGTGATGATGCCCTCGGCACTTGCAGAACGCCACGTGCGTTCCATGAAGCACCGGTAGAGATCTGGCTGCAATCCAGTGAGTACGGGTCGGTCAATGCTGGAGCCAAGGTGCGCGGCTTGTGCAGCCTGAGCAGCGCGCTCGTCGAGGAATATCTGGCGCACTTCTGGAACTGCCAGCGCTTCTTCGAATTTCCGCCGCTTGTCCGCCTCCGATGGCTTGTGCGCCAACTGCCACCACGGATCGTATTCAGCCAGCACCCCGGCCTCGTCCCAGTCAGGGCGCACCCACGGCGGGTTACCGACCTGAAGATCGAAACCGCCCCGCGCAAACACGGGCCCGAAGTGCAGTTCCCAATGGAAGTAGCCGTCTCGTTCGGCGATATCGGCGGCGACGGTCAGCCACGGGTAGCGATCGAGGGCGGTTGCGATCGGCCGGGCGCCGGCGAAGGAGAGGTCCACTTCTTCGGATTCGTCGAGGCCGATCCAATCGAGGTCGCCGACGAAGTTCATCTGGTTTGCGGAGGGTGCCTTGTGCTTGGGCACGTTCGGGGTTTTGCCATGAGGCACCTGACCGAGGATGGCTTCCAGTCCGCCGATCCAGCAGTCCCAGGACGGCGGGGCGATCTGGGCTGTGAGCGGCCAGGACCACAGAGCACACCAGGCGTCCATTGCTCGACGTAGGCGCTGGAAGACGCCGTTGGGGTCGTTGAGGACGGTTTCGATCTGTTCCCGCGTGACGGCTGGTGTGTGGGGCGAGGGCTCGGAACCCCATAGCTGGATGTCGCGGCGGATTTCGGATTCGGCGATGGTCAGGCGGCGTTGCGCGAATTCCCATAGCGTCTCCACCCGTTGCGCGAGGCCCTGCAACCTGGCGACTTGGTCCCTGGCGGGGGACTTACGAATCTCGTTGCGCCACAGCCGAAGGGCTTCGCGTTGGTCGGGTGCGTAGGTCTTGGCTTCGCTGGTGTCGACCACGGCGCCCCATCCCTCGGAGGGGAGCAGGAAATGATGGATTCCCGCGCCGACCTCGGAACCCAGCGGCACGTCCTTCGGAACCGACTTGAGCCACGCCTTCTTGGCGAGTTCGTTTGGCATGTACACCGCGCGACGTGCGCCGATCAAAGAATTGCCGCGGCGCAGGTGCAGACCGAACCACGGTGCTTGCAGGCCTGCGACCATGGTGTCGAGCCATAGCGAGATTTCGGCCAGCTCGACAGCGGTCGCATTGAGGTCAACACCGTATACCTGGTGAAGGGCGATGTGCGCCTTCACCTTCTGCAGCTCGACCGGATACTGATCCGCCTCGATCAGCTCCCCGAGTTCTTCCTGCTTCCGCGTCAGATATTCACCGGCGAGCTGCCGCACAGCCTCGATGGCGAATGCCCCGGACCCGAGCGCCGGCTCGCAGATGGTGAGCTGCAGAATCTCGTCCGCAGTAGTCCGAGTGTCGTTCTGGTCGAGAAGTTCTTCCAACGCCTGCGACACAACGAACTTGGTCAACACCTCAGGCGTGTAGTACGACGCCGACTGTTGCCGCTCGCGCCCGGCCAGCCGGAAGACGAAGGTGCCCTCGCGGTGAATCACCGGTTTCAGCTCATGTGTATCCGGATCTTCAGCGCGGACGAAATCGGATTCGGAGAGGTGGTCAGCGCGGCCGACGGGAACTACCCACGAACCCTTTTCGGGATCCCCGTTCTTGGCAACCTCGTACAGGTCCTCCTCCGCGAAGAACCCGGTGTACGACATCAGCCCCTCGTACACGGCCCCGAGCTGGTTGATGCCGAGTTCGGCGTAGCTGATGAAACCGCGGTCGCCGCCCTTGCGGCCTTTCGACTCCTTCGTCAGCAGCAGGTGTTCCAGCACGCATTGGGTGGCTTCGTTGCCAAGGCCCACCTCGTCGATGAGCGCGGTTGCTTTGGGGGAGAAAAGGTCTGCGCGCAGCGGGTTGAATTCGAGACCCGGAGCCGGATCGTCGAGAAGGTTCTCCCGCACGGCGGGGGCATGGCCGCGATCAACTAGGTCGAACAGCTTCTTCAGCGAGTCGTACAGATGCGTCCCGTTGCGGGCGCGGTGGGAGACCAGTTCGGTGAGGGTGAGTTCACGCAGCCGGTCGAGACCGTATCCCTCTTCGTATTCGGCAGCTCCGGTCGGCAGCACCTGCATCTCCGGCGATGCTTCCGCATACAGCAGGAACAGGATTCGATACAGGAACCGCAGCGAGTGTTTGGCGAGTTCGTTGCCGTCGATGCCGTCCATCGTGAGCTCACGCTCACGGCGCCGCCGCACCACCTCGTTGGCGATGATTTCGATCGACAGCCGGATACCTTCGCGGAGGTCCTTGGAGACGCCGACGGTGTGCTTGACGGAATCTTCGAGAACGCCGGTCCACCAGATGCTGCCGTCGGCGTTGGCCTTCAGGGATTGGTAGCCGAAGACGGCTGCGGCGCGGTCGATTTCGCCGCCGCGGGCCTCGTGGCGGCGTTCCACGACGACCAGCAGGTCCACGGCCAGGTAGCGGCCTTCGGCCCAGCGTTCGGCCTCGGCGAGCAGCAGCCACTGGCCGGCCTGGACCACCACGAACGCGGGGGGAGTGTCGGAGCGGAAGGCGGCCGATACTGCCTTCGAGGCCGACTCGATCGGTTTGCCGTCCTCGGTGGCCGGGGTGATCAGCAGGCCGGTTTCCGGCGCCAGCAGATCTTCCAGCGAGTCGACCGGGTTGGCTTGCAGAAACAGCACATCGGGGATATCGAGGAGCTGGGCGTCGGGGATTTCCAGTTCGGAGCGGGCGCGCTCGGCGGTGAACGGAGTGAGTTCACCCTGGTAGCCGAAGGCGGCGCGGACCTGGGCGTGGGCCTTGGGGGCGGCGTCGGGGTCCTCGGCGAGGGCGGCCAGTGCGGTTTGCAGGTCGCGGGCGGCCGCCAGCAGGGTGCTGCGGACCGTTGGCCGGCCCTCCTTGGCCTCGGCGTCCCAAGTTTTGCGCAGCTCCAGGACCTTGCCGTGGAAGGACTCCTTCACCGAATCGGTGGTGAAGTAGTGCTCGCTGATCCAATCCTCGCCGACGACGATGGAATCGAAAGAGGGCATGGTCACTGATCCTTTGCGGGGACGATCACGAGCAGGGGACGCACCAACTGCTGTGTGGGAGCGAGGGACTCGGCGAGACGCTGTTCCTCGAGGATGCGCTGCGACAGTTTCTCGACCTTCTTCTTCTGGCCGCTGAACAGCTCCAGCTGTTCGGCTCCGGCGTGCCAGCGGTCGGCGCGTTGCCGCCAGGCGTTCAGGCGCTCCTGCGCGGAAGCCTTCTGCTCATCGAGAACCACCTTCATCGACTGGGCTGCCTCACGGACCGCCACCGGAATGAGGGGTTGCAGTTCTTCGAGGTCCTGGAGTGGTCCCGGATTCGAGGTGCCGGGCCGCAGGCCGGTCTCGGTGGTCAGGAAGTTCAGATCCTCGATCGGTTCCACCAGGCAGAAGGCCGGGTTGGCCGGGTTGGGGAATTCGGCGGTCGAGAAGACTCGGGAGACGAGCTGGCCGCGCCGGTTCATCAGGGTGCCCATCAGCAGCACGGTCACCGCGTCGACCCCGCCGCGGATGGCGAAGATCTGGTTGCGGCCCAAGGCGCTCAGTGCGCGATCACTCGCCCAGTCCAGGACCGGGTGCAGCGGGCCGAGGAAATGGGCCTCCGGCCACGTTGTGTCGTTGACGCCCTTACCTTCTCGCGCCGCACGCAACTGAGCGTCGCCGACGGCGGGGGAGGTGGCGAGCTTCAACCGTTCCAGCACGCGGCCGTCGGTGAGATAGTTCTGCGGGAGCTGGCCCAGCCGCTGTTTGAGATCGCGGGGTGGAATCAACTCGGCGATGCCGTGATTGGTGTGCCGCGTCCAGCCGACGCCACCGGCGGCCGGGTCGGCGTGCGGGACGTCGTGAAATGCGGCACGCAACGCCTCGTCCAGGAAGCTGATGTCATCGGCGTACAGGCTGTGGCGCGGTTCCTCGGGGAGGATTTCGGGTTCGTCGTCGGTCAGATCGAACTGGGCGAAGAAGGCGTCGAGATCGTTCCCTTCGGCCACCTCCTCGATGTCGCGGACCGCCTCGTCCAAGCTGGACTTCCCGGCCAGCACGTCACGGATCGCCGATTCCTCTTCCCCCACACTGTGTTTGCCCATCAGCGATGCCACATCACCGAGAGTGCCGTGCGCCTGATTCTCGCGTTCGAGCAGACGTGACAGCACCCGCAGATCGCCGGAGAACTCCGGATCCGAGGGCGCCAGGATCAGCGACGAGATCACCGGCGGATGCTTCTGGCCGTAGCGGTCGATACGGCCGTTGCGCTGTTCGATGCGGATCAGCGACCACGGGATGTCGTAGTGGATCAGATGGTGACATTGGGCGTGCAGGTTCACGCCTTCCGAAGCCACATCGCCGGTGACCAGCACGCGGATCGGCGAGGTCTCCAGTTTGAAGCTGTCGACGATCTGCTGCTGCTCCACGTCGGAGAGGCCGCCGTGCAGCATCGCGACCGCCTCGGGCTTCAGACCCAGTGCCGTGGGCAGCAGGTCGGTGAGCCATTTCAAGGTCGCCACGCGCTCGGCGAAAACCACTGCGCGCGTGCCGGATTTCGGACCTACTCCGATTTCGCGCAGCCGATCGACGAGGGCTGCTTGCTTGCCGGCGGATTCGGTGAACGCTTTGTCGTTGAGGTCGGCGAGCCGGTTCAACGCTTCCAGTTCGGCGCGCTGCTCGGGGGTATGCGGGCCGCCTTTCTCGCGGAGTTTGTTGCGGCGCTGGTTGATCGATTCGCCGAGGGCGGCGGGGGAGGACAGGAATGCCTTCGCCAAGGTCCAGGGGAACAATGCCTTCGTTTCACCCGAGTACGGCGAGCGGCCCGATTCCGGATGCAGCCATACCTGCGAAAGCTCCTGCGCCACCAGCTCTTCCACGGGTGAGGGCGTCACCAGACGGTGCACCGGCTCGGCGCGTTCGGCCCAGTCGCTACCGACCTCCGCGGCTACCTCGGAATGATGGCGATGTCGGCGGATCAGCAGTGATTGCACGTCGTCCTTGGTGAACGAACCGTCGGCCGCGACCGTGGTGGGGTCCAGGAGACGCAGCAGTTCGGCGAAGGACTCCTCGCGCCCGTTGTGCGGAGTCGCCGACGCCAGGATCAGCGCCTCGGTGTTCGGTGCCAGAATGCGAGCCAGCTCGTTGTTGAGCGTGCCGACGTTGGTGAGGTTGTGCGACTCGTCGATCACCACCGCATCCCAGTGCTGGCGTTCCAGATGTGCCTTGTAGCGGGGGCTTTTGAGGGTGTCGATCGAGATGATCGCGCGCTTGTAGTAGGTGAACGGGTTGCGGGTCGCGGGCAGTTTCTGCCGGACCTTCTGAATGCCGGCCGAATCGAGACGCACGAACGGGAGCGCGAACCGGCACCACAGTTCGTGCTGCATCTGCTCGAGGACGTGGCGCGGGGTGACGATCAGGATGCGCTCGCCACGTCCGCGTCTGACCAGCTCGGACAGGATCATGCCGATCTCGAGGGTCTTACCCAAGCCCACGGCGTCGGCCAGCAGGATTCTCGGTCGAATATGTTGCGGGTCCAAAGCTTTCGCCACCGCGGCACGCTGATAGCCGAGGGAGTCGGCGAGCATGCGGGTCGAGACCGTCAGCGTCTGATCGCCGTAGGGGAAGGGGGTCTTGCGGAGCAGCGACTCCAGCCACAGCCGCGAGTCGCGGTAGCCGGAGGAACCGTCGGGGACCACCTGCGCCTTGGCCGGATCGAGGACTTCGATGTCGTCGAGACTGCGGTAGAAGGTGGCGGTGGTGTCGGCGACCAGCTCCGACAGCCCACGCACCCGCAGCACCCACCCATCGGACCCCTGTTCGGCCGAGGTCACCAGCCATTCCTCATCACGGACCACCACGATCGAGCCGGGGGCTACCTCGAAGGTATCGGGCGGTTCGACAGTGGTCATCGACAGTGCTCCTGGGGTCGGGGTCGGCGGATCAAACTAGTATCGGCGGTGACGGGCGGGATGTGACACACGACCGGTCCTATTCGGCTCGCGTTGTGGCCCGAGTGCCGAACCCTCGCTATAGCCGCGGGGGAGGTGGTTGCGTGAATTCGGTCCACTTCTGGCCGTCGAACCAGCGCAGCACACCAGCCTGATCGGGATACCAACCCGGCGGTGGTCCCGCAGCCGACTGCGGCGGCAGGCCCACCGGCGGTGGCCGCTTGTCACCGACGCGCACCAGCGCTCGAATCACCAGCACCAGCAACGCGATCGGTGCGGCGGCAATCGCGATAAGGATCAGCGCGTGCGACGGCGACATGTCCATGTCGCCGGCGAACCAGCCGAGTGCGGCCACCCCGGCCCCGATCACGAGCAGCTTGACCCACCACTGTGTCGGCCCTGTCGGGCGGTTGGGCGGAATTGAAGACATATGGGCTACGGAAAGTCACGCTGGTTGCGATCAGGAGCAATCTCCCGGTTCGCCTTTCTTCACCACCGACAGCACGGCGTCGCCCTCACCGATCGGGACGCCGGCGGCAGGGGTCTGTGCGACGACGACCCAGTTGCGGTCGAGAATCTGCATTCGGCCGGCTCCGGTCGCATCCTTGCTTCGAGAGAAGAACACTCCGGCTTTTTGGATGAGGTCCTGTGCGGCCTGCAAATTCATGCACACGACATTCGGCATCGGCACTGTCACGGCTTGCGTGGCCGCCGGCGCGCTCGAGGGCGCCTGTGCCTGGGGTGTTTGTGTTGGAGGTGTCGTCGTCGGCACCGGGACAGTGGTCTTCGTATCGGCGATCGTCGGCTGCGTGGTCGTCGTTTCCGTCGCTCCGCAGGCGGTTGCTGCCCCGATGGCAGCGATAGCGAGGTATGTCGCGATTCTTTTCAAGGCACGGTTCCTTCCGGCGGGGGATGTGTCTCAGTAGACGGGGTATCGGTGGGGAGCGGGTCGCTTCGGGCTCGGCGCCGGGGTGGGCGCGTGGGTGCCCACCCGGCGCCGATCACCCGGTCAGCGCAGCGAAACCGTCGCGCCGCCGGAGAACATGGAGTCGTGTAGAACGATCCGGTCCGGTTGCGAATCCGCTGGCAGGTCGAAGACGACTTTGGCGGTAGTCGTGTTGCCGGGGTTGATGTTTGCGTACATGCTCTTGTCGGGTTGCAGGTTGATCGCGGCCGCGGTGTCGTTGCTGAACTTGCGGTCCTGGGTGTCGTAGAGGTCCTGGTTGCCGGGGGAGAAGCCGTAGGGGACCTTCGAGGTGTTGAGCACCGTCATCGTGACGATCGTGTATGCACCCTGGGCGGTGCGGCGTAGGTAGGGGTTGTCGACGACCTCTTTGACGCCGGTCTGCACGTCGGTGACGGTGAATTCGAATTTGCCGTCGCGGACCGGAGTATTGATGCCTGGTGGCGGCGGCTTCGCGGCCTCCGTCGCGCTAGCAGAGTTACCCGCGGTGGTGCTGTGCTTCGAACCGGCCGAGTCCTTGCCACCGAGGCCGGCGATGCAGCCGCCGACACCGCACAGCAGCACGATGCCGACAACCACGATCAGTAGAGCCTTCGGCAACTTGGGCTTCTTCTGCTGGATTACATACTGCGGCGGCATCTGCGGATGCGGTCCGGGTTGGTAGGTCATCGCGTCCGCCCTACTCGTGGGTCCAGGTGCAGCCCTCGACGTTGATCACGTCGCCGGCCCGTAGTTGTACGTAGGAGGCGCCCGAATACGACTCGCTATCGGTGGCCTCCGAGGATTTCGCGCCCTTGTACGGCAACCACGTGATGAAGCAGTAGCCGTAGTCGTCGGCACCCGGGCCGGAGGTGTAGTAGGTGCCCTCTTCGACATCGGTGCCGACCACCTGCATGCCCTCGTGCAGGGTGGTGGCCGGCGCGGCGGATGCTGTGGCGGCGGCGATGGTCAGGGTTGCCGAGGCGATGAGCAGTGCGGGAAAAGTGTTGCGGAACACGGTCGTAACTCCTTGATCGTGCGAAGAGGATCAGAGCTCGTACTGCGGGCAGTAGGCCTCGATGGCGGCGTCGAGGAAGATGTAGGGGTACTTCACGGCGCCGCGGGATTTCTCCGCGAGCACGATCTGGTTGTGCGCGGAATTGCCGTAGGCGTCCAGCCAGTGGCACTCCGCCTGCGCGAGCTGGATCGCCGAGTCCTGGCCGCTGCAGGTGTCGTCGTCCTCGGCGTAGTTGCTGAGGAAGAGATTGTCGGCGCCGCTGCGCGGACCGCAGCTGCTACCGGCCGAGCCCGACGCGGAGCCCGAGGGGCCGGTGTCGGGGGCTGCGAACGTCGCCGGCGCGGCGACGGTGAGAACGGCGGCGGTGGCGCCGGCGGCCAGGAGGGACGCGACGATACGAGCTGTGTTCATGATGCTTCCTGATGGTGAAAACGGCTGTGGCCGTGATGGTTCGGGGATGAGGATCAGCTGTTGTCTGCGAGCAGGTAGTGGACCAACCAGATCGGCGACCACAGCCCGCAGGTGATGAGGGTGAGCACGAGATGCAGCCCGTGCGGGAAGGATCGCTTGACGACGATCTGCGCGCCCGGCGGGTACTGCTGGATCACGTGCATGATCGGCGGCGAAACAGGCTGGGGGACAGCAGTTTGCGGGTATCCGGTGAGGTGATCCATCGGGTGGTACTGCGGGGCGGCCGGAGGAAACGGCGGATACGACTCGCTCAGCGATCCGGCACTCGGAGGGTAGGGCGGCATCGGCTCCGATGCGGGCCGCTCCGGCGGTGATGGGGCCGGCTTCGGGGGCTCCCATACATCGATAGGTATGTCGGGTTCGTCAGTCATGGGGAAGTCCTGTCGTCTGCGAGCAGCGTCGATTCGCCCCGCGGAGACGGGACTGCTGCGGAGGGGCCGGGGTGGTGCGGTGGTCCACCGGCGCGCCCTTCGTTTCTGAGGCTGAT
>NZ_BAFQ01000278.1 GCF_000308375.1 Nocardia aobensis NBRC 100429
CCCACCGCTACCGAGCCTGGCTCACCGCAGCTTGACAAGCATAGGAGCATCAATCTTCCAACGCCGCGACGGAACCAGTGTCTACACCGTTCCAGGCAGCCAGACCTACACTTCCGCGCGCCGGCTCGGCACCGAACAACGCCTCCTCGACCTCTCCATACAACCCGGCACCCGCACACTCCCCGCCGATGTCATCGCCGACGCGATCCACTCCTACAACACCGACCCCGCCAATCTCGGCAAGCAGTTGAACGCGGGACAGGTCGCAGTCGTCACCGAATTCGCGTCCTCACCCCTACGGATCGCGGTCGCAAATGCGCCCGCCGGCACCGGAAAAACCACCGCGATGCGCGTGCTCGTCAACGCCTGGCGGGCCTCCGGCGGCACCGTCCTCGGCCTCGCCCCCACCGCAGCCGCAGCCGCAGTCCTCGCCGAAAACACCGGCATCCGAGTTGAAACCGTCGACCGCCTCCTCCACATCCTCGACCAGCACGTACCCGCCCCAAAGCCGTTTTCCGACTCGACATATCCGCCGCCGTTACCGGAATGGCTGCTGCAGATCGACGCCCGCACGCTGGTGGTCGTCGACGAGCACGTCAAGCTCGGCGACGACAAACGGCTGCGGCTGTTCGAATTCCTCACCACCCGCGACGCGACCATCCGATGCCTCGGCGACGACAAACAACTGCCCTCCATCGAACCCGGCGGCACCGGCATCAACACAACCCAGGGCGCCGAAACACCCACTCTGACCGAGGTCGTGCGCTTCGCCTCACCGGCCGAAGCCCGCGCAAGCCTGATGCTGCGCGACGGCGATCCCGCCGCACTCGGGTTCTACCTCGACCACCAACGCATCCACTCCGGAAGCCCAGCCGCGGTCGCCGACAAGGCGTATGCCGCATGGTTCGCCGACCACCACCATGGCCGTAACACACTCATGCTCGCCACCACCCACGACATCGTCACCGAACTCAACACCCGCGCCCGCACCGACCGCCTCACCCGAACCACCGACGACCCCGGTCCAGAAGTGGTCCTCGCCGACGGTCTCGCCGCCTCCGCCGGTGACATCATCTGCACCCGACGCAACAACCCCCGCCTAACCCTCGGGGACAACGACTGGGTCCGCAACGGCTACCGCTGGATCATCACCACCGTCCACCCCGACGGCAGCATCACCGCCACCCACCACAACAACGGAAAACCAGGCGCCACAACACTGCTGCCCGCCGACTACGTCGCCGAACAGGTCCGGCTCGGCTACGCGATCACCCTCGACTCCGCCCAAGGCATCACCACCGATACCTGCCACACCGTGCTCACCGGCCGCGAATCACGCAACCAGCTCTACGTCGCCCTCACCCGCGGCATCCACACCAACCACGCCTACATCCCCACCGCTCCTGACCACAGCGAAGCCTCCCCCTGGACCGAACCCGCCATCTTTCCCCGCACCAGCACCGAAGTCCTGCAACACATCCTCGCCCGCGACGCCACCCACACCAGCGCCCACAACCACCTCCGCGACACCCTCAACCCCCACAAACGACTCGGCCACGCCATCGACACCTACCTCGACGCCACCGGCATCGCCATCGAACACACCCTCGGCCCCCACACCCTCCACCACATCGACACCGCCGCCGACAACCTCCTCCCAGGACTCACACACGCACCCGCCTACACCGTCCTACGCCACCACCTCGCCACCCTCGCCCTCACCGGCCACGACCCCATCCACGCCCTCCACACCGCGGCCGCCGAACGAGAACTCGACACCGCCCACGACCCCGCCGCCGTACTCGACTGGCGCCTCGACATCACAGGGGAACACTCCACCCAGCCCGGACCGCTGCCCTGGACACCCCGACACCCCCACCACATCACCGACACCCAGCTCACCGAACACCTCGACGCACGCGCCCGAATCATCACCACCCTCACCCAACAAATCACCAGCGACACCAGAACATGGACACCCTCGACCGCCCCACCATGGGCACAACCACTACTCGAAAACCCCTCCCTCGTAGCAGAACTCGCCGTCTGGCGCGCAGCCCACCACATCCCCGACACCGACCTGCGCCCCACCGGACCACGCCGCTACCCCACCACCGAACGCCACCACCAACACCGGCTCGACACCCACGTCACCGACGCCCTCGGCGACCTCCACACCGCCACCCACACCTGGTCCGCACTCGCCAAACGCATCGACACCCGACTCACCACAGACCCCTGGTGGCCCACACTCGCCCAACACCTCCACACCGCCGCCGACGCCGGCCACGACATCGAAGCCCTCCTCGCCACCGCCGCCGCACAACGTCACCTCCCCGACGACATGCCCGCCGCAGCCCTCTGGCACCGCCTCGAACTCCCTGATCCGTCGACAGGGATAGCAGCAGAGGATCGATCGGAAGCCCCTCCGCCGGAGCGTGGTTCGACCGTCCAGGGCGCAAAGATTCAGGCAGCGATCGACATTGCCGTGGCAGCAAGCACAGACCGACTCGAAACGCCGCTCTGGCAAGATGTGTCCGGCCCCGACCACGGGCTCGGATACGACCCTGATCTGTGACCAGGGGCAACGTGCCGATCCCGCACGGCGAGAGCGATCAAGCACGTATGTCCGATGACGCACCCATCGAAACACTCAGCCGATATTGTTCCGCCTCGGGCTCGGCTGTGAATTCGATGAGGTGTCCGGCGATTTCGGCTAGGTGGTCTTTGACCTCGAGCGGTGTGGCATAAAAGAACTCTCGCCGGAGATTGATGCGATTGACCCGGCGGTCCGCGAACCGCCGATGAAGTTCTGCCTCGACCGTCACGGCGTCCTCCGAGAAGAACAGAGCGTGGACATCGAACCAGAAGGGCACTGAGGCGTCACCGAGTTCGCGCACGCGGTCCATTGGTTCGAGGCGACGAGTAAGGCCGATTTTGACGATTCCAGGGCCGAAGGCTCCGAGGTTGCTGATGACATAGACGTAGCCTGCTCGGATGTTTGCGATCCGGTAGTCGTTACGTTCGATGGCTGCATCGACGTCAGCGAGCTTCGCTTCGATATCCTGACGGTTTGGCTCCGACGTATCGAGCGCCGCGAGCACGTTCAGATAGTGTCGGCGCTGCTTATCGAGTCGTTCTCGCTCGGCTTCGAGCTCTTTCTGGGCGAGCGCTTCCTCTCGAAGTCGTTCCCGCTCTTCACGAGCGGCGTCCCTTTCTTCCTGCTTCTTCATCAGGAACTCGGCGGTGAGAGTGAGTTCTTCGACGCGCAGATCGTGATAGCCGGGACTGACACGCATGTCCATCATCGCGCCGAGCCGGGCAACTGCTGCCGCCGACTTCTCCAACCGGGTGATCGCTGCCCGAAGGTTGCCCGCCTTGACATAGCGAACGCAGTTCTCGGCTTCCACGTTGTACGCGCGCAGCATCAACCGGGCCAGGTCACTGGTCATCTTCTTCCCCTTGGCAAGGGAGTTGTCATAGATGAACCCCGGCGATGTCTCGATCGCGGCCTTGTTTCGGATCACTTCTTTGAGCTCACCGCGAAGTTTCGCGAGACGTTCGCTGTATGCGGTGGAGTCTTCGAGCGGGTGTTGATACGTGTAGAACCCCGCGGCCACGAGGTCAGCATCGCTCTGATCTTCGCTCTGTTGCAAGCGAACTCGCAGATCGTGGTTCTCCGCCCGGAGGCGGATCAGTTCAGTAGACGGGTCGTGCACTGGGTCGGGGGTCATCGCCGGACTCCGCTGGACGTTGCGATCGGGGTCAGCGCGAACGGATTCTTCGAGACGAGGGCGCGAAGGCCTGTCAGGGCAGCCGCTGGCTCGACTTCGGCCAGATTCAGGTGCAGGAACTGCTCACGCGACACCGCTGCGGCGACGAAAGGTACCTCGGCCGGATGACCCGTTGCCGGATCGGTAGCGACAGTCGCCACGGTCATGGAGATGGATTCGATGCGCTCGGCCCGGTCTGCCTCGAAGATTTCGTGCAGAGTACGCAGAGCCACCGAGGTCACCGCCGTGTTGTAACGCTGGCGCTGATCCTTCTGTGAAAGTGGCGTTTCCCTGATCTCATCCGACGCGGCGATGTATTTGACCTGCTTGATCGACGGTATCGTGTCGGGCGCGGGCACAGTGACCGACAGGGTGAGTTCCCGCAGCTCGCCGTCGAAGGTGTAGTCGTAGTCGACGGGAAACTCATCCGGATACGTCGAGTTGGACAGCACGATCCCGACATATTCGTCGATGGCAGCCGGCTGGTCGGCAGCCAGCCGTGCAATGAGGTCGTCGACGCGGGCGTTGTGTTCCGCGATAGCGGCCTCGCGCTGTCGGCACTGTTCCTCGTAGTCCGCGCGAGCCCGGCTGAGCCGCTCTTGACGCACGACTTTCAAGCCCTGATGCTCGGCTTGCAACCGCTGATTCTGAGCAGGGATGTCGACCTGCACATGGTGCAGCCACGCAGCATGCGCCTGCTGCCACTGCTGGTGCGCAGCCGCGACCTGCTGTTCATGTTTGTTCTTTCCGAACAGCTTTCCCAACCCGGCCGGTTCGGGTGGCGGCGTGAACTGCGGCTCCGGTGGCGCCTGCACCCACGCCGGATGAGGGACAGGCGTAGCCAACGCCCCAGGAGCGAACTCAGGATGTTCAGCGGTGCGACGAAGCGACTCGAGATCTACATAGTCGTCAATGTCGAGGGTTGCAGCCAATATGGTGTCGATCTGGTCGTAGATCTCCGCATATCGGGCCGTCGCGGCCTCTGCTTCGCTGACGCGCCGGTCACGATAAGCCCTCAGCGCCGCTGCTTCGGCTGCACGCCGCTCGCTCTCCTGCGCCCGCGATAATGCAGCGCGCGCCCGCTCCTCACGTTGGCGAGCTCGCTCAGCCTCGCGAACTGCCTGGTTATGCGCGCGCACCGCCGCGGCGTGCTCCCGCTGCCGTCGCTGTTCAGCGACTCTCGCTTGATGTTGCAACTCCGCGAAAAAGCCCCGCCTGCGGCCCACCGTCGATCCGCCTCTCATCTAGCGAGCTCCGGACGCACACTCCCAAGTGCGCGAAACTTCTTGCCTCGCTATCTGATTGCAACACCCAAAACGTTACGCGGACTCGCCGGTGGATCGGCGCCTCCCCGCCTGCCTCTATTCAAACGGGTCGAGGCCTCGGCTCTGACGCCACACATCGCCGTGGCCGAAGACTGACGTCGTCGACGTCGATCTGCAGCGTCGGCGTGTCTATGGCTTGGGTGATATGTTCGCCGGCATGCCCAGCTCGGATGACAAGACTGTCGGCTTGGTCCTGGTCACCTACCAGAGTGCAGAAGATCTTCCCGGATTCCTCGAGACCCTGCCCGCGGCGGTGGAGCCGTACACCGTGGACGTGCTGGGCATCGACAATGTCTCCACCGACCGTAGCGCCGAGATCGTCGAAGAGTGCGGCGGTCGAGTTATCCGCAACACTCGCAACGTCGGGCTGGCAGCGGCGATCAATCAGGGCGCTGCGGCCACCGGCGGACAGTGGATCCTGGTCGCCAACCCCGACACGAAGCTGACACCCGGGTCGATCGCAGCGCTCATCGACACAGCGAAGACCGATGACCGGATCGGCATGATCGGCCCCCGCATCCTGCGCCTCGACGGCCAGCCGTACCCCAGCGGGCGCCGTTTCCCGTCGCTGGCGGTCGGTATCGCGCACGCGCTGCTGGGCGGTATCTGGCCGAACAACCCGGCAACGCGCCGATACTTCGGCAACCCGGTCACCGAAGTCAGTGATGTGGACTGGATTTCGGGATGCTGCATGCTGTTTCGCCGCGAAGCGTTCGAAGCAGTAGGTGGGTTCGACGACCGCTACTTCCTCTACTTCGAGGAAACCAAGATGGCCCTCGACATGCACCGCGGCGGGTGGCGCGTCGTGCTCGATCCGAGTGTGGAGATCCGTCACCGCGAGGGCGGCAGCATGCGGTCCGCGCCGTTCCGGAAGGTCCGCTCCCACCACCGCAGCGCCCTGCGGTTCTACTGCGACTATCACCAGGGCTCGCCCTGGATCGTGTTCGCACCGCTGGTCGCGGCAGGGCTTGTCGTGCGTGGGATAGCGGCGGTGGCGCGGACCGCGCTGCTGCAGCGAATAAAGGACCGCTAGACGAACGGCTGCTCGTCCAGGCCGACCCCGGCTTGGGTGTCGGCGAGCAGTTTGTGAACGATCGCGTTGCCGGTGCGTGAGCTGGGCATGCATTGGGTGCAGTCGTCGTTGATTCGCTGCTGGTTCGAGGTGGCGATCACATTGAGGATGCGGGTGCGTTTGACGTTGCCGAGGTCGTAACCTGTTGTAGCGAAGCGTGGTTCGGCTTTCAGATCGCATGGGGTCAGATGTCCGAAAGCTCCGATCGTGGGGCGGAACCAGCGACCGAGACACTCCGTGGTGCGTGATCGATCAGGCGTCAGGCCGTTGGCGAGCGCGACCAGCTCATCACCGATATCGATCCTGGTTGCACCACCAGCCCGGGCACGGACGGCCCTCAGCTGTCTACGAACGACCTCCAGTTGGGCGGGGTCGAGATCATCGGTGACATCGACTTCGTCTTTGCGGATGTCGAGCCAGTCGGCGCCGAGGGCTTCGGCGAAGTCGGTCATCGCCTCGATCTGTGCGTGGTTGGCCTGCTGGACCACCATGCCGACGCCCAGTGCCGGGGTTTCTTGGCGTTCGTCGAGTAGCGCGCCGAGGTTGGCGGCGACTCGATCCAAGGCGTGTTGGCGTGGACGTGTGCCGGCGATGTGGTCGTAGGTGACCGGGTCGCAGGAATGCACCGAGAACCGTATCCGATGGCACCGCAGCAGCGCTGCGAACAATCTGGAGCCTGGCCGGGCTGCGAAACCTGTGGTGTAGACGTGGATTTCGAAACCGAGATCGGCCGCCCGACCGAGAATGTCGGGCAGGTCGGGGTTGATCAACGCCTCGCCGCCACCGGAGACAACGAGACGCCGCACGCCAGCCACGACGAGCTCGTCGAGCACTCGGTGCCAGTCGTTGACGGTCATGAGACCACCGGTGTCGAGTTGCTTGGTGGCGTAGGTGAGTTCGGCCTGGTCCGACCACAGGCACATGCGGCACCGATAGTTGCAGGTGCCGCGGGTCGGATGGATCTCCACCGTCTCTGCCAGCACCGGCTCACGCGCCAGGATGCGCTGCGGAACATCGGGCCGTCGCAGCCATTCGGCCACCGTCGCCGCGGCGAACGCCGAGCGCAAACGGTGAGGGTAATAGAGCGACCTGACCAATTGCTGCAGTCCAGGATGCGTTCGCGCGAATCGATAGACGTCACGTACGGCAGCAACATCCAGGCCAACGTGTTCGGCGAGCGTCAGGGCTGGCGTGTGCGGGGCGGCAAGGTGGCAGACGAGCGCGGCGCGGACCGCGGTGTCTGCGGGTGCGTGATCGAGCACTTCGGTCGTCAGGCGAGCCAATTCGTCACCGCTGCGGAGGAACCGGTAGGCCTTGTCTACCACGGTGTTTTTCATGAGATCACCTGCGTCGCAGCAACGGTCTCGGCCCATTCGCCGGGAGTCAGCAGCGTGATCAAGGATCGCGATCGGTCGAATGCCAGGATGATGCCGCTGGGGTGCCGCACGACGCGGTAGTTGTCTGGACTCGCGCTGATCTGTGCGGCGATGTCGGTGGTATCGGCGGGATTCTCCAGCAGCCAGTGTTGGTCGATGCTGCGGATGGGAATCAAGTCGGCCTTGAGAGCCGGTCCGTCGATGCGGCCGATCAGCTGTTCGGTCGTGTCTCTGCTCGCTGTGGCGCCAAGTTGAAACTTGTGCTGTGCCTCGACTTCTCGTGGAAGTTGGCGCGGGGTTCCCTGGTCCAGCAGCGTTTCGGCGTGTGCGAGAAGTTCGGCCACTGGTCGGGCGTGTACTGAGCCGAGGACGGCGTTGCCCACCATTTCGCGGCCCCAGGTGGCGGCCTGCAATCGGAACTCACCGTTCGGGCGGATGTTGCAGAGGGTGTCTTTGACCTGTTCGGACAGCTGCTGCAAGGTGATCGTGCGTGCGGGGTTGGTCGCCAACGGCCGGACGCCGGTCGCCGGCCACATGGAGTTGAACGTCAGATACAGACCCGCGGCTGCCAGTTCTCGATGGTGGCGATTCACCAGTTCCTGCACGGCATGAAACTCGTGCTCTCGCAGGGCGAGCCGTGGATAGTGTGTCCGGGCCTGACCTGAATAGCTCGGCGCGCACAGATGATGCTGCGACGCGAGCCCGTTCAGGGCAAGGAAGGCACTCAACTCGACTACCTGCCGCCAATTGCTCTGGTGGACAACGGTTATGACGGTGATCGGTTTGCCTGTCTGTTTCAGCGCGTGCAGGCCTTCCAACACTTTCGGTAGGTTCTTGCCACGGGCGGAACCGTGGACGTCATTGGTCGCGCCGTCCACGCTGGTGCAGATGCGGGTGAGGTTCGACGCTGCCAGGCCGTCGATGATCGGTGAGGAGAGTTGGGTTGCGTTGGTGATCAGTGTCGACGCTGTCCGGCGCAACAGATGTGTGGCTGCGAGGATGCCCGGCAAGCTGTGATGCAGGGTGATTTCACCACCGGTGAGCACGACTTCGAGCACGTCGGCGGCTTCGGCGGCTTCCATCGCCGCCCACACTGTGGGCAGCGGCAACTGCTGCTGTCGCCACACCTCTCCGGGATGGCAATACAGGCACCGCAAATTGCATTCGTTGACAGCGTCGATCACCAGCCGCACCAAGCGACCGACATCCTCAGGCGCGCATGGTCTGGTCTCGTTGAACATATTCCCTCCCTGAAGATTTTGAATTTTTGTGAACGTCTCGCCGCGCCGAAACCGGATTAAGGGAGTGCCCACAGGCGCTCGCATGGGAGCCGCGGGTACGTCCGATCCGGTGGTGCGAACGTCACGGTGTCGGGCCGGTGATAGGCGACCCAGTACTGCGCGAACCGGCGGGCCGCCGACTCGCAGGCAACGAATTTCAGTTCCTGCCCGGGCAAGAGGCTGATTCGGACACGAAGCAACACATCCGGTTCGTTCGGAAGAGGCGAATCACACTGAGCTGCAAACGGTTCCGCGAAGCTCATGACAGCCTGCTAGGACTTCCCCGTCGCAGTGCTACCAGTTACCGGGTCGGCGTTTGCCGAAGCGCCCACCTCGCCTTCCCGGTCGGTGAGCCCGCCCAAGACGTCGAGCAGGGTCGTCAGACTCACGCCCTCAGGCAGTGAACCGCGGGCCTGGCGACGTGGGCGAAACGGCAATCCCCGGGCGGCAGCTCGTTCACGCGGACTGTCCACCGGCGGGACGATCTTGCCCGCGCGAACGAGGCAGCTGTAAGCGGTGGCTTTCCGCTGACATTCGAAGCTACGGCAGTCCAGATGCTGCTGCATGATCAGGTGAGCTGACTCGACCGTGAGCGGATGTTCGGGGTGTGAATGCGTTGGGCCAGCGAGGTGAGGCATGGCAACCGCCCAGGTCGCAGGCGGACTGACAGTCTCGAGGTCCAGAATCTCGCACACCCGGCTCGGTGTGTGATCGACAGTCTCGAGGTCGTAGACGACCAGGGCGGCGGCGCTTGAGACGGATGCGATTCCGAGCGCGTAACCGACGGGATCGGTGATGTCCGCAGGCGCTCTCACCGTGTAGGTATAGGCGTAGCTCATCTTCTCGGCGTGGCGGCGGATCTTATCGGCATGTTCTGGCAGTCGCAGTCCCGATACGTCCTCGCGGACCAAGCCGACTGCTATTGGTTGCTGCTGTTCGGCCATGCAGGCACTGTCGCCCGGGCTCGAGTCGCCTTTCGTCTCACCGCGTGAGCTGTTTCGGCTCATCGAGTCTCTTTTGGTCGCGTTCTCGGTACGATTCCTCGGGTATCGCACACGCCCTCGGTGCAGGAGGTCAGGCGGTTCGACCATGACCATCGCCCTCAAGGTCCTTCTCCAGGACCAGCGCTTGCATGAACACTCCGCCTTCTCAGCGGAGTACAAACGGCACGCCGCAGCCCTGGGATTGGACAGACATGCGGCGCCCCCGCCAACCAAGGGCCAGTACTACAAGTGGCTCGCCGGAACCCTGACCAGCGTTCCGCGAGGCCATCACTGCCGCGTCCTGGAAAGCATGTTCCCGGGCTGGACTGCAGAAGATCTGTTCTCAACGACCGACATGGTGGCTGACCGGTTGAAGCGGCTGTCCCGCAACCGTTTCGGACGAGGACAGCTTGCCGACTCTGTCGCAGCGGCATTGCAGGCTCGGGATATCAGCGTGACGGGTTGGGGCTCCGCGCGTCTACCGGTGGAAGTTGGCGCTGACGCACCGCAATTGCCTGATGCCGTAGGCGATTTCGACGATGCGGATCTTCCTCCGGATGCAAGGCGGATCGGCAAGAAGCTGGCAGCGCTCGCTCAGGTTCTTCGGCTCAGTCCGACGGAGACGGTTCAGTTGGCCGGCTTGGTCGGCAACGTCGTGGAGCTGGAACTGAGAATCGAAGTCCACATCGACGGCAACGGCAACTCCCGACTGGTCTATACGCACGACGTGTTCAACATGTCCGGCGAGCCACTGACGCGCGTCGCCCGCCAACTATGGTTCGAGCACGCCGCGTCGAACGGCCTACGCATCGAACCCCTCCGCCGAGATCACCGCCAAGTCTCCATCGACCGCACACACAATGCGGGACCCACGATGGCGAAGTTCTCCTGCCAGGTCTCCCCCGCAATCCAGCCAGGTGAAACAGGAGTCATCAGCTACACGTGCACCGGCGGCCGATTCATCGACGCCTTCTACTGGCGGCAAGACATCCTCCGCTACACCCGCCACTTCACCATCGTGATGCGCCAAGAAGGCGGACGGCGGCTCCTCACCTGCACCGGCGAGCAGGTGCAGCCGAACGGGCTGATCAACAGCGCGACCGAGGACCTACTGTGGGATTACGACGGCGGTGACATCGTGGTCACGCTGACCAGAGACTATCTGCGACCGAACGAATCGGTGACGCTACGTTGGGAGATCGATCGTGACCAGGCAACTGCGTGACGCCGCCGAGCACGTTCTACGAGCCTGGAACCGATACGAAATCGAACGCGGCGCGCACCCGGTCATCGACTACGACTGCTCGCCGATAACTTCAGACGTCCCGGCAGTCGACAACAGGCTCGAAGCCTTGCAACGGCTCTCTGAACTCAAGGCCGAAGCCGAAGCCGGCGGCGACACCGCCCTCGCGACCAGAATCGACGCAGACATCGCCTACTGCGCCGCACTGCTCGGTGAACACGACTCCCTCGATCGATACGTTCGCCGCACGCAAGGATGCGAGCCCAAGGGATGGTCGGACGAATACCTCCAGCAACACCTGGAGCGAGCACAACACTGCCTCGCCACGTTGGGAATCGACTGGGGCCCCAAAACTCTGACCGACTTGATGGAAGCCGAAGGCCCACTCGACGTATCGTCCAGCGCCGACGCGATACGCGAAGCCGCAGCCGACCTCGAACCAAGCGTCCGCGCCGCGACAGGATCGACCGCGCACTACGACCTCACCATCGAATCCGTCGACGTCGACGCCTACTGGAGCTACTGGCTCGACGGCGCCGGCCAGAAACCCCGACTACGAATCAACCTCCGAAACGCCCGCTTCACCCAGGTGGTAGCTCGCCAATTCGCACTCCACGAAATCCTCGGCCACGCGCTCCAATTCGCAAGCATCTCCGCACGCTGCGCCCAAGAAGACGTGCCGTGGATCCGCCTATGCTCGGTCCACTCATCGAACCAAGTCCTGTTCGAAGGCCTCGCACAGGCAATGCCGCTATTCGTCACTCCCGACGACGAAAACCTCACCGCCCGAGTGCGATTGGACCACTACCACCAACTGGTGCGCGGCCAGCTACACCTCGCGCTGGCAGCCGGACACCCGATTCTCGACCTAGCAGAGCGCGCCCGGCGCTGCGTGCCCTACTGGACCGATTCCCAGATCGCCGACTTGCTCACCGACCGTGGCGCCAACATTCTCTTGCGGTCCTACATGTGGTCATACTCCGCCGGAATAGACTGGTTCGTTCGCCTCGCCGACACCCCTGGTGCGCCGAAGGATCAGATCTTGCGAGCCGTCTATCAGGCACCACACACTCCCGGCGACCTCATGGCGTATTGGCCTAGCGGTCCAGACATCGGAGCGGAATGATACCAGCGCCAAGCTCTGCGAACCGACCGATTACTGATCGCGAACTGTCTTCTTATCATTCGTGACACTCCCGAATCCACTTTGGGCGTCGAGGTGGATCGGATCTGAGGTCCTCCGAAGAAAAAGAGCAAGATTCGATATACCCCTTCCCCTTTGGCGACGCGGATGGAAGCCTCGAACGTATCTGGCGTAGCGCGAGGAACTCGATAGTGTCAATGTGAGGTCTCAGGAGATGCTTGACGGTTTGTCGTCAGGAGATGCTTGACTCCTTGTCGGATTTGACGCCGGCTCCAGTGACGTAGAAGCGGGTGATGGGTTTGGTGCTGCGGCGGGGCCTGACGGCGATCTGTTCTTCGCCGTAAAGGATGCGCAGGTGGGTGTCTTCGACAACGACGGTGACGATCTTGCCGCAGTGGCGGAGCCCGAGCCTGATCTTCTGCCCCGCGATCGTGATACGGCCGTCGGCGTGCACCTTGCGTTGTGCGCGAAGGGATCCCGCGGGCAGCGGAGGAGGCGGCAGTGGTGTGGAGGGGGTTCGAGCGCCGGCGAGTTTGCCGATTCGGTCGGTGCTGATCGGGCATGGCCAGGTGCCGATGAGCGCGTTGTCGGCGATCGCGTGCAGTAGGTGTCCGTCCAGGCGCAGGGCGATCCGTCGTCCGGCCCAGGCAGCGCCGACGAGATGACCGGTGCCGCCGAGGGCGACCTGGCCGTGCTGGTTGACGGTGCGTTCGATCTCGATGGTCTCACCAGGACGGATGACTGCGGTGCCGTTGGCGCGGCGCAGTGCGGGTCGTTCCGGTGCGGGCCCGGCTGGTCGGGCTCCGCGCATCGACAGGTAGGTGAGATCCTCGGGCGCGAGTTTGGAGGCCAGGGTGCGGATGACGGTGCCGTCGCAGGTGATGTGGATGCTGCGCAGGTCGACCCAGACGGTGACGGTGCGTCCGGCCATGCTCTGGTGCAGTGAGACGATTTGGCGGTTCGAGCGGATCGACAGGTTCCCGCTCGGGGGCACGCGGGCCTCGAACTCGACGCCAGCACCCTCACCACTGAGATAGTTCGGCGGCTCGATCACATCGATGACCAGCCGTGAGTCGAGCTGATCGGCGGATTCCTGGGCAGGCGCACGGTCGCGGGGATCGACTCGGGTGGGTCCGTTAGGGCGGAACAGGCTGGCCGGTGCCGCCATATCCAAGGCCTGGTGGGGCCGTTGGTGGTTGTAGGCGGCGATCCAGCCGTCGATCGCTTCCTGGGCGATAGCGATGGACTCGAAAGGTGCGACGTGGTCGAGGAATTCAGTGCGCAGCGTCTTGTGGAACCGCTCGATCTTGCCGGTCGTGGTCGGTGACCGCGGCTTGGTCAGCCGCTGCTTTATCCCGTTGTCTCGGCAGATCTTCTCGAACAACACCTCCACCGGCAACGGCTTGATATAGCGGCCGGTGAACTGACCTCCGTTGTCGCTCAACACTTCCGAAGGCACCCCATAACGGCGCATCGCCGCAGTGAACGCTTCACCGACCTCCCGGCCCGACGGGGTGGCCAGCACCGTCGCAATCACCACGAACCGAGAATGGTCATCGATCCCGGTCAGCAGTTTGCACTCGCGGCCATCGGCCAACGGCACACCCCCGACGATGTCCAGCTGCCACAGATGCATCGGCGCTTGGCGCTGCCACCGCTTGTACTTGCGTTTGTGCAGCTGGGCCTGCGGATCGATCATCCCGTTACGCACCAGAACCCGATGAACTGTCGCCCGCGATGGCGTCCGCTCCAGGCCTCGGGTCGACAGCTCGAAGCTGATCCGGCGCGCACCCCACCGGGGGTGCTGTCGCCGCAGCTCGCAGATCAGCGCCTCGACTTCGGCACTCACCCTGGAGGGGCTACTGTGCGGGCGCCGGGACCGGTCGGCCAGCCCGGCCATGCCCTCGGCCTTGAGCCGTCGCCGCCACGTATCCAGCGACTGCCGGGTCGTGCCGTACCGGACCGCGACCTCACCAATCGGGGAACCACCCAGCACCTCGCACACGGCTCTGTACCGGTACTCCGCCACCGTCTGCTGATCCACACATACGCCCGTTCCACCACCGACAACACCGGGCAGAACAAGATCATGAACGACACCGAACGTCAAGTGTCTCTTGAGAACAAACGGTCAAGTATGTCCTGAGTCCTTACACCGACACGACATGCTGTGTCAAGCGCCGATGGGCAAGCTCGGAATCACCGTACGTTGTTCCTCCGTGCCTACCTAAGTACGTCTGGAGAATATTTGATTCTTTTACCGATTCGGGTTGGCTACCTACCCGACGATGATAAGAAGTGTCGGCGGCTTAACGCGACAATGCGGAGCTTCCGCCTCGTAGCCGATGCCCGTCGTCGACGATGGTAACCCTGCGGTGCACAACGACGTGTAGCTGAATCGAGCAACGACGCTTGGTGGGTTATGAGCATCACCCCGACAACGAGTGACCACAAATATCGGACCGGTCTTCCGACTGGCTCCGGCACAAAGATTCATCCGGCTGGTGCAAACAGTTGTGTTTGCGGTGGTCGGCCGACGCGGGACGAGCTTCTATGACAACCCCCCTACTACCTCTTGCGTACGGGTATATGCGCGATGACGTCATCGGTGATCACGACCGTGATTCGGGCGAAGACATGTTGCGGGCTGCCGCCCGCTCGCTCGGCTACGAACTGGGTGCCGTGTTTCATGAACCCCCAACCGAGACCGGAATGCTTCCACCAGCATTCGTCGACTTGATCCAGGAATGCCGCCGGGCCGGCGCACACGCGGTGATCACACTGTCTGGGCATATGTCGAACATGTCGATGTCACGGATGGTCCTACACGCGGTCCTGCAAGTGCGCGCAGAGGCCATCGTCCACGAGGTTGGGCAATGAATCCGCTGTCAAAAGCCTCGAATCGTCATCGGCGAATTGCGCGTAACTTCAACATCCGGTATCCGCAGGGCATCCAGATTCCTTGCCGAGGAGGGAATCTCGCATCACCATCACTGTCCGAAGGTGGCGCGACTTCCCGGCCATGCAAGAAACGCATGGGCCTGAAAGCCGTCAGCATGACGTCGATGCAATCCCGCCAGGTCGGTCGCTATCCAAAAGGCATCCGACACGGCGGCGCAGTCAATCCAGTCGCCCGGATACTCCCGAGTTCCCGGGTCGAGACATTGCCGCGACAATTGAGATTGCTTGGCCGGGACAGAGGTCCGCGGCCTCGCGAACACGGTGCTCGTCTGCCGCCGCGACGTCGGCTTCGATCAGGACGACGACCCCGTCGTCGTCCTGATCGAAGTGGCCCGGAGCCGACTGCACACATCGACCTGCCCCGACACAGCGGTCAATATCGACTCGGATACGAGTCTGCGGCTGATCGGCGCTCTTTCTCGGAAGGCTTGGCATGGCACTCACCATTCGATGGGAAGCATTTCGACACCGGCGAGCATGCCCTGTCGTAGCGGAACCTCGTTATCGGGGATCGCTAACTGCAGCGTGGGCAACCTTGTGATCAGTGCATCGAGAGCGATCTCCATCTCGACGCGAGCGAGGTTCTGGCCTATGCACTGGTGCCGGCCGAACCCGAAGCCGACGTGGTGGCGATTCCGGGGCCGTCCTATATCGAAACGTTCTGGATTCTCGAACACCGCCGCATCATGGTTGACCGCAATTGGTGAGATCAGGACACCATCTCCCGCTTTGATTAGTTGCCCTCCCATCGCTATGTCGTCGGTGGCGACACGCGACAATGATGCGGGGATGGCCAGAATCCTCAGCAGTTCCTCGATGGCGGCGGGAAGACGCGAAGGATCCGCGCGAATTGCGTCGAGTTGATCAGGGTGACGCAGTAGCGTGTACACGCTGGATGTGATCATGTTCGCCGTCGTATCGTGCCCCCCGATCAACAGCTCGAGTGCGAACATCGTCAATGATTCTTTGTCCAGCGCACCGCGAGCTACATGATTGACAATCACCTCGTCCAATAGCCCCGTGGGGTGGATATTTCGGTCTGCCGACTTGTCCTGCACCAGGCCGTCGATATAGTCGTACAGATCGATCATGGATGACCCGTCGACTGGGTCGAAACGTCGCATCGTGAGCTCTTCGAAATAGTCGTGGTCTTCGTACGGAACTCCCAAGAAGCGACAGATCACGATCGACGGGATGGGCAGGGCGAATACGCGATGCAGGTCGACCCCGGGCCCTTCTTCGAGCAATGCCGTCAAGCGATTGCTCACGACTTCCTCGATCGACGGACGTAAAGCATCAATCTTCCTGGCCGTGAGGTACGGCGTAAAAATTCGACGACGATTCCCGTGCTCGGGCGGATCAGTCGAGATCAGAGGACTTCGTACAGGCCGCTCGCCGTCCAGCGCGGTCAACGCCGGAATCGGCACTGGAAAGGCGAGGTTTTCGTATCGACGACTCGATACGATTCGCGGATCGGTGAGCAATTTTCGGGCCTCCGCGTGTCCTGTCACGGCCCATATTACTCGGCCGTCGAAGAGCGACGACTTGCTCACCGGACCGTGAGCCCGCAGTAGCTCGAACCGTTCGGGCAACGTATAAGGACAGGTGCGCTCCACTGGGAACTCAGGGTGCAAGTCTTGGGCCGAGGCTTCTGTGCGAGACATTCGTATTTCCGTTCTGAGTGCGGATCGCGATTCGAGGTTTGAGGTGCGCGACTCGGTCCGAAACGCCGCGCTTTATCGCATAGTCATCTCATGCACGACGTCGGCAAATTCAAGCGGCGCGGCCGTGGCCGCCCGGACCTCCTCGACCGACAGCCCCGGCGCTATCTCAGTCAGCACCAGCCCCTCAGCGGTGACATCCAGCACCGCCATGTCGGTGATGATTCGGTCCACGCATCGTGCACCCGACAGTGGCAGAGTGCAGTGCTGCACGATCTTCGGCTCGCCGTCTCGGGTGACGTGCTCCATCATGACGACGACACGTTCGATGCCGTGAATTATGTCCATTGCGCCTCCCATCCCCTTCACGAGTCGACCGGGCACCATCCAGTTGGCCAGGTCCCCACGCTCGGAGACTTGCATGGCACCCAGCACAGCGAGTTCGATGTGTCCTCCGCGGATGATGGCGAAACTGGTCGCCGAGTCGAAAAAAGCGGCGCCGGGGACCGCCGTGACCGTCTGCTTGCCTGCATTGATGATGTCGGGATCGATCTGCCCCTCGTCCGGATACGGGCCGACGCCGAGGATCCCATTCTCCGAGTGCACGAGAATGTGATCTCCCTTGAGGTGATCGGCTACGAGTGTCGGGAGACCGATACCTAGATTGAGGTAAGTAACCCCATCAGCTTCTCGCGCTGCCCTCGCCGCCATATCGGCTCGACTGAGCCCCATCAGTTGCCTCCCGACGCTGCCAATTTCGAGCGTGACCGGATCGTGGCATTTTCGATTATTGGCTCGTAGTTGTCGATCAAGATCACCCTCTGCACAAAGGCCCCGGGTGTGTGAATGTGACGTGGATCGAGAACTCCTGGTTCCACGAGCTTCTCCACCTCGGCGATCGTGATCCGTCCAGCCATCGCGCACAGAGGGTTGAAGTTCTGGGCTGACCCCTCATACGAGAGGTTCCCGTACCGATCGCCGCGCGCCGCATGTACCAGAGCGAAGTCGGTTGTGATTGCCGGTTCGAGCGTATATTGACGATCGCCGAAAGATCGAACCTCTTTCGGGGGTGCAACCGCCGCAATACTCCCGTCTGGGAGATACCGCAACGGAAGTCCCCCGTCGGCAACGAGCGTTCCAACTCCAGCGTTCGCGTAGAACGCCGGAATCCCGGCTCCGCCCGCACGCAGTCGTTCGGCCAATGTGCCCTGCGGCACCAATTCCACCTCGAGCTGGCCCGACAGATACTGCCGAACGAGCTCGTCGTTCTCACCGATGTATGAAGCGGTCATTTTGTGGATCAGACCAGCACTGGCGAGCATACCGAGACCTCGCCCATCCGTGCCGCAGTTGTTCGAAATGACGTGGAGGTCACGCACACCTCGATAACTCAGGGTTTCGAGCAATCGATGCGGCACCCCGCACAGGCCGAATCCCCCAACGGCAATCGAAGCGCCGTCAGCGATATCCGAAACGGCTTCGTCGAGGCTGTTTACTGCCTTGTCCAAGGCTGTCTTCACAGGAGGGGTCCTTTCAGATACCAGACGGGAGCCTCGATCACCGCGAGGCGGACGGGGACGGCAGGGCTCTGTGTCATGGCTGTGGCCGCACAGCTCCGGTCCTGGCGAAGTCAGCTAAATGGCGCTTCCCAACGATGATGCGCTGCAACTCGATTACGCCCTGCCCGACCTCGTAGAACTTACCTTCCCTGTACAGGCGCTCGACCACCATGTCCTTGGTGAAGCCGTAGGCGCCGCACACCTGCATCGCGTCGCTTGTCACTTCCCGCGCTACCCGGGCGCAGACGATGCGTGTTGCCGCTGCAAGCACTTTGACCTGGGGATCTCCCCGGTCCACTGCGTGCGCGGCGTGGCGGACGAGCGCGCGTGCCGCTTCGATCTGCGCGGCCATTCCACCGAGGAGACTTTGGACGGTGGGGAATTTCGCGCCGATAGGGGTGCCGCGATGCAGCCGCTGACTCGCATAACGCACCGACTCCTCCAGAGCGCGGGAGGCAATTCCGGTACAGATCGCCGAAGCGCGAATCTTCCCTTCGGCCTCGGTGTCGACAAGTATTTCGAAGCCGGCTCCTTCTTCTCCTAGGAGCGAGTCGGCGGGAACCCGGAGACTGTCGATCGCTACCGGCGCTGTCCCCATACCACCAAGGGCCATCAGTCCAAGTGGGCTGCCTGGCTGCCAACCCTCATTCGCAGTGTCGACCAGAAATGCGCTCAAGCGTTCATCGTCTGTCTTGGCGAAGACGAGGGCGACATCGGCATGGGCAGCGAAAGAGATGAACATTTTGCCGCCGTCCAGGACCCAGCTCGACCCTTGTCTGACCGCCCGCGTCCGAATCTGCCGAGGATCGGACCCGGTTTCGGGCTCAGTGAACGCCCACGCACCCAGCGCTCGACCTTCCATGAGTGGGCGGCCCCACGCCGCTCGCTGGGCTTCGGTACCGTAGCGCGTGATGGCGCTTGCAACCTGCACAGTAGGACCCGCGTAGAGCGCAGCGCATGCACTGGCACGCGCTATCTCCTCCATCGCGCACACGTATGTCAGGTACGTACCGCCACCGCCGCCGTCTTTCTCGGCAAATGCCATCGACGGAATGCCGAGCTCTGCGAGCAGCCTCCAAAGCTCAGGCGAAAATTCCTGTGTCCTCTCGATCGTCTCTCCCAGGCTGGAGATCCGTTCGTGGCCGACGCGGCGCAGGAGTTGCAAGGTTTCTCGCAACACATCATTCGCCAGCACATCGTCGACGTGAGGCAGCCCTTCGACAGAAGCCATGCGAATCTATGCGCCTTCCAGAAGGCGCTTCATGTTTCGATACATGAACTTCTCGATCACAGCTTCGTCGAGTTCCAGTCGGCGAGCGTCACCGACAGCCTTCTCCAGGTCGAGAAGGGGATAGTCGGTGCCGAAGATGACTTTGTCCGCACCGGGTTGACCGTGCCACTTTCCGGCCATGAACTCGAGGAGCTCGCGAGGGTACCTCTTCGGCGACCATGCCGACGTGCAGATATAGAGGTTCGGATGCTTTGCGGCCAGATGGGTCATCATCGAGACCCAGGGATCACCGATGTGGTGCCCGACGACGACGAGGTCCGGAAACGCGATACACACGTCGTCGAGATGGAGCGGATAGTTCGGAGCCGTCGGCCAAAGCGGCCCAGGAATTCCGATATAGGAGAACACGAACAGGTTCAGCTCGACGCACTTCGCGTACAGCGGATAAAACCACTTCTCGTTGGGCGGCGTCCCCCAGGGGCTCGGCAAGATGTGGACGCCCGTGATCCCGTAGCGTTCTTTGTGCTCCTCAAGTATGCGTGGATTCTCGAGCACGTCCCAGTAGGACGCGGGTCCTTGGCGAGGCGGAAGCACGGTTCCCGCATGAGCAAATCGGCCTGGGTACTTCTGCACAGCTTGGAAGTGTTCATCGATCCGGGCGTCGAGCGCAGCGCGGTCGGTGGAATAGTAGAGCGATGCTTGGAAGACCGCCTGCTCGATTCCTGCGCGATCCATTTGCTCGACGGTCTCATCCATCCCGACCTCCGGCGTCCGCGGTTTCTCACCGGTCTGCTGGAAGGTCTTCATCACGCGCAACCGCATGGGGTCGGCCACCCACGAATCGCGGTCACCGAAGGTATCGGCGGTTGTCGCGGCCCAACCGGGGTGAAAGAAGGCGTCGATAACGGGCCCTGTGTACATGCAGCTAATCTCCTATTTCCTTGGATGGTCTTCTCAGGTGTGGTGTCGTGAATTTCTTGCGCGTGTCAGCTCGTCCAGCCGTTCCGCGAAATGTCGACGGTGTTCAGACGTAGCGCTGATCGCTCGTTGATAGACCCCTTCGGTTCTGGTCGTGGCCTCGAAGTCGGGTATGGCGGATGCGTCGATCAGTTGTTTGGTCATGGCGAGAGACAAGGCCGGCGCCTGACGGAGCTCGGTCAACGCCTGCTTGACGCCATCATCGAGACCACCACGTGGAGCGATCCGCGCGATTAGTCCCGCATCTCGGGCTTCCCGGGCCGTTATCCATCGGCCGGTCAGCAATGCGTCCCGGGTGAATGCGAGGCCGGCGCTGCGCGAGAGGGACAGAGTCGCGCCCGCGTCCGGGACGAACCCGATATGCGTGAAGCTGAAACGCAGTCGCGCGTCCTCGTCCGCTATGACTATGTCGGCGGCAAGGGCCAGCGCGGCCCCAGCACCGACCGCGACACCCTCGATCGCCGCTACAACGACTTGATCGAGTGCGCGCAACGCCAGTACGGAGCGGCGCATACGGTGCCAATAGTCGGTGATGTAGTCCTCAGGTATACCGTTCCCCAGTTCCTGGAGGTCGCCGCCACTGGAGAAGACGCCATCGGTCCCTCGAACTACGACAAAGCGAATGGCGTGTTGTTGCGCGACAGACTCGACTGCGGTGCCGAAGTCGTGGTGGACCTGTCGAGCCAGAGCGTTGCGACGCGACGGTCGATTAATGGAAATGTAGGCAGTGTCGCCCACTACGTGGACGAGAACCGCCCTCTCGGTCGTCACCGGGCACCGCCGAGGTCCAGCCGGGCCGCATGTGGAGAGTGAACGCGTGCGCTCATCATTCGAAGACCTCCGCCAGAGTGATCTCCGCATGCTCGAGTCCATGCCATGCGTCGGCCAGCCCGGCCTCATCCGGGAAGATGACCGAATTTGCGACGCCTCTACGCACATACGCGTGAATCGGGTGCTCCCACGTGCAGGCGATCGCTCCCATTACTTGCACACAGTCCGATACGGCCGACTCGAATGCCTCACGCGCGCTCAAGAGTGCCGCCGCAGCATACGCCTGGTGCGGATCTCGCCAAGCTGCTTCCTGATTCGCGTATGCGGCCTCCAGCCGAACTCGCACGTTCGCCAGTCTTTGTTGCACGGCTTGAAAGCTGCCGAGGGGTCGTGCGAACTGATGCCTGACCCTGACGTGGTCACATGCCAGCTCGAGCATTTTCGCTGTGAGCCCTATGTACTCGGCCGTCAGGTAGAGTCGGCCGTAACGAACCGCTCCGCGCCAGTTGCACGGGTGACGGTTTGTGGTACCGCTCAAATCTACTTCGACCGCCAGCATGCTCGGTCGCCCGTCCAGAAGTCCACGTTCGAGCCATCGCACTGATGTATCAGGCAACTCGAGCAGCTGTGTGCCGTTGTCTCCAGCGACCGGCAGAAGCACCGTGCCCGCTTCGAGTGGACGCCCAAGTCCGAGGCCCACGACCTTGCTGGTGCCCTCATCGAAAATAGTTCCCGCGGAGGGCAATACAATGACACTTGTGGCCGTTGCCGGAACCGACTCGGGTAGCGCCGCGCCGGCACGAACGGCAAGTTCCAGCGTCCGCGATCGGGCCAGCTCTCGGCCGTGTTCTTCCCCGAGAGTGCGGATCGCAAGTTTGGGGTCCTCCGCGACAAGTTCCGACCAGCCAAGGCCGAGCAGTTGATCCGACTCCAGCCAGTGTGGGGAGCGGAACAGTCGCCGGGCGCTGTCCCGCAGGGCACGCTCGAACTGCTGTTGCCCATCCAACGTCGACGTCATCGCGGCGACCTCGGCAGTTGCAACAAATGCTCTGCGATGATTCCCCGCTGGACATCGACGGCCCCCCCGTAGATTGTGGCGGCCCGGCTGTAGAACCATTCCGACCGACTCAGCTCCGCTTCCACACCGGGCCCGAATGCAAAGGCCAATGGTTCAACTGAGCGACAGGCGTCCATGACCAATTGTTCTGTGTGGGAAAGGAGTACCTTATCCAGTGAGACCGCTGGACCAGGGCTTTCACCTTCGGCGAGCAGCCCGACGGTCGCTGCGGAGCGCTCGCGCAGAGCCGAAACGCTTGTCCAAGCCCGTACCAGCGCGGCGGCCGCACCGATGGGTTGGTCTGTTCTCTGGCGAATCTTCGATACCGCACTTTCGAGACGTGCCCGCAACGTCGCCTGTCGTTGCCAGGCGTACATGCCTCGCTCCCACTGCAACAAATACATAGCAACCTCCCAACCCTGGCCGACGCGACCCACCAGCCGCGAAGCTGGTACACGGTGGCGCTCGAAGAACAACTCGGAAAACTCGTTGCGGCCTCCGTTGGCCCGTATAGGGTTGGCCCGCACGGTTTGACCTTCGAGATCAACCAGGAACATCGAGATTCCTCGGTGCCCCGATTCGCCGGTTCGAGCGAGCACAGCAGCTCGGCGGGACAGATGACCGAAGCTCGTCCACACCTTCTGCCCGGTCAGCGACCACGAGTCACCGTCGATCTGCTCGGCGCGGCATCGCAGGGAGGCGAGATCACTACCCGCCTCCGGCTCCGAGAAACCCTGGCACCAGATTTCTTCTCCGCGGAGGACCCCTGGCAGAAGCAGTTTCGCGATGGAGGGCGCGAACCGGATCAACGCGGGGCAAAGCGTTTCTGCCGTGTAAGACGGTTGCGGAACTCGAAGACCGGCGAGGGTCAGCTCCTCGTAGGTGGCGGCGCGCAACACAGCGGTGCCGCCGACTCCGCCGTACGCGGCGGGCCACCCTCGACGACCGAAGCCCGAGTCCCAAAGTCGCTGCTGCAGTTGTTGTTCCTGCAAGATCGCCGTCTCAAGGTCGGCCGGCTCACACGACACGCTCGCTTGAAGATCTGACTGCTCGGAAAGCCACTCGCGAAACGCGACGCGGTGGTCTCTGACGGACAAGCCGTCGACAGTTGGCAATGGCACATCATCGAGTTTCCGAAGAACTGCTGCAGTGCGCCATTGGGGTGATCCCTAGTGTTATTCCCGTCGACGACTCTTCCGTCATCGCAGGTGCCGCAGTCGCCGAACAGAATCGTTAGCGGACCGCCGCCGACGGCAATGAGCAGCCGGTTTGTAGCGGTCAGGCACGAAGATCTGCCCACACTTTGAATCTGATCGCATTGCGGCAACTCATTGCCACCCCATACATTTGATCGCCGCTTTACGCCGACGACTATGCGATGTTCCTTTAGGGCTGGACCTGCACGCCCTACCGCTCGAACGAAGCCGCCAGCTGTGGACGTGGCACCTGATGTCGAGCTGAAGAGCCGCACCGGTGCGCCGGCGACATCGAGATCGACGACTTGTGCTTCATTCTCGCCTCTGTCTACTGGTCGACGGTGCTGTGCCCGCGCATCCGCGCCAAGGCCGAATGCAGCCGCTGGCCGCTCCTACCTCCCCCCGACTGTCGCGGCCTATTGCGAGGGTGCGGATCTGGCCGACTTCATCGCCTCTCGGCCGCGATCGGGCAGCGCCCGACCAGGTCCTCGGCCTCTCGTGGGCGGACTACAACCGGGACTGTCCGCACCATCGGCAGATCGTGCGGGTGAAGGGCAAGGATCTGGTGCGCGTGATCAAGGAGGGGAGACCGCAAGAACCCTCAGGACTCCATTGCCCTGCCCCAAGTTCAACGGTCAAGATCTTGGACCGCCGGTGGCAGCGCATGCAGCTGCGGAAGAAGCAGAATCCTCCACCCGTCGGCTCGAAGGTGGATCTGATCTTCCGTCGTTCGAGTGGACCGCGCGCGATCCGGTCAATGTCAACCATCAGTGGCAGCGGCGCACGAAGCCCTGGGCCTGCCCGCCGAGATCACGCCCTACATGTTCCGTAAGTTCATCGCGCTCACCCTCGACGACGCGAAGATGTCCGCGCGTGTCACCGCCGATGTGCTGCAGCACGCCGAACCGACGATGACGCAACGCCGGTACATGCGCTGCGGAAAGGTCCATCACGAGGTGGCCGCGATCATCAACGACGCGGTGATCGGCGGACTGGAGGCCCGCCTCGACGGGGAGGATGCCGGAAACGGACGTTCGGCGATTTTGCGACGACTTTCTACGAGTCCGAGGCTCGTAGTATGAATTCAGCCCCCGACCGGGATCCATGTCACCTGGCCAGGGGCTGTTTTCTGCTCCCCCATCTGGACTCGAACCAGAAACCTGCCGAGTTTCTGATGATGGACTACCATAGACAACTTTCCACGATCCCAGATTCGCCTAATTCCTTGCAGGACAACAGGTTGCACGCGCATGCGACGGTTCTCGACAACCCGAGACAACTATCAACACCTCAGACGCCGCGCGACTTAACTACGACTTAACTACATCTGCGGCTACGCCAGCTCCGCCGACCGCAATCGCGATGTCCAGGACATCGACGAAGTGAGATGGGCGCCCGTTCCGTCCCCCCACGACGCTCAGCTCCGGACGCAGCCCCGCGATGCCCCGTGGACGGGGCGACGGCGCTTTGCCGGCAAAAACGCTTTATGCGAAAGAGCCGGCCGCTTCATCGCCGGAGGGCCGTCAGCGCCTGGACAACTGCAATCCGCGCGATACGAACGTACTCCCTGACCGGCCGCGACGCTCCGAGCGCCAAGGCGATTTACCGCTAGGAGGGCGCATTCTATTCCGCTGGTAGGTGATCGAGGCCGCCCGTACCGGTACCCGTCGGCGCTCTGTCCTGTCCGCAAAAGGGATCCAGATCAGCGAAAATCGGGATGGCTTCGACATACGCTGTCTCCGCGCACCTTCCATGTATCGGCATAGCGATTTGTTGCATAAGGTCTACGGGGATTAGCATTTCGCACGTCAGGTATGAGCTGATCGAAGGGTGCTTCATGGCAAAGAAGGTCATCGTCGAACTGGTGGACGACTACGATGGCAAGTCCAAGGCCGTCGAGACGGTACGATTCGGCATCGACGGTGTGGAATACGAAATCGACCTGTCACTGAAGAACGCAGGCAAGCTGCGCGAAGTGTTCGAGCGCTGGACAGAGCCCGCTCGGCGGGTCGGACGAATCCCGCGAGGCAAAACCAAGACGACCGAAACTCGTCCCGCTGCAGGCAGGCAACACACTGCGGCTATTCGAGATTGGGCTCGCGAGAACGGGTACGAAGTATCCCGGCGAGGACGGATTCACAAAGATATCGTCGAGGCCTACAACAAGGCCCACTAAACTTCCGACACCCAAATCCGCACTCCAACCGAAGCGCCCCAGATCGGTACGGCCCCTCGAGCAACCGGAGCGGGGACGTCGACTTCCAGGCCCAAGCCGCCGTGCCGACCACTTCGTCATAACGATCGTGCGTGGATTTCGGCTGCGAGAAAGTTGTGTGGAGACAGTCAGCAGCGAAAATACGCATCATCGGGGACAGCCAGCCGATTAGAAAAATTCACCAGCACACTCGGCAGCGACCGAGGCGTTCCGCAGAATCGACACGATGTTGCGGAGGCCGCAGGTGGCCGCCGTGTTGCGATGGAGCTAGGCAAGACGTCACATTTTGCGCCAGTGCGCAAACCTGAAAAGTTGGTCCTCGCAAACCCTCGGCAGCTTTACCTAAACGCTGCCTATCCGCCGTTGCCGGTTTCGCACTGATCGAACGGCTTCACTTCTTGTGTCAACCACACGGG
>NZ_BAFQ01000277.1 GCF_000308375.1 Nocardia aobensis NBRC 100429
CCACGCGTCGACGGTGACCGTGTTGTGGACCCGCTCGGCGGCCACCGCCGGGCGCACCTGCACCAGCCACAGCTTCCCGGATTCGACGACGAATTCGACCTCGACGATCACCGTCAACCAGCAGAACAGTTCGTCCACCGTGGCGGCGAGTTCACCGTAGGCGCCCGGCGCGGAATCGGCGAGCACCTCGATGTTCGCCGGTGTCGCGGTGCCGCCGACCAGGGATTCCCCCGTTGCCGCGGGCAGATATTCGCCGTGCAGTCCGCGCATCCCCGTGAGGGGATCGTGGCTGAAGACGACACCGCTGCCGCTGGCGGTGGCCGCGGTCCCGTACGCCATCGCCTGCACGACCACGGACGGCCGGTCGGATTCCGAAATACCGTGTGCGGCACGGTATTCCCGTGCCCGGCGGTTGTTCCACGAGGCGGCCACCGCATCCACGGCCGCCTTCACCTGCGCCGCGGGCTCGACCGGGAATCGCGCCCCGGTGCGCTGTTCGTAGATGTCGATCAGCTCGGGATGGATCCGCTCGGGCGCTCCGGTGGGCAGTTCCGCCTCCGGCACGCCCGCGACGTGCACGCACAGCGCACGCGCACCGGAAGCCACTGCGCGCCAAGCGGATTCCTGCCCGCCGAGCCGTTCGGCCAGGGCCGGCACGTTCTCCGGTGTCAGACCGATACACAGCAGGGTGTCCATCATGCCGGGCATACTCACCGGCGCGCTCGATCGCACGGCGAAGGCCACGGTGGCGCGGTCGGCCGCCATGGTCGCGGCCGCTTCCTTCCGCAATTCCCGGACCAGTTGCGCGATCTCGTCGAGCGGGCCGCCGGTCTGCCGCAGGCGTTCACCCGGCAGGATCCGGAAAGGCGGTACCGGATAATTCATCTCGGCCAACTTGGTGAGGAAGAATCCTTTGCCGCCGAACAGGGCTCGCGAGATCTGCGGGGTCTCGAAACGCTCAATGCCCGGGTGGCTCATGACCGGCTCCCAGGGTGAGGCGCAGCAGGGGCGAGGCGGCGCCGACGAACAGGTGACGGGCCGCGCTGATTCCGGTCGCCAGATCGTTCCACAGCTCGACGCGCCGCGGTTTTCCGCTCGTGGTCCTCGGAATCGCCAAGGGCGCCATGGTGACCAGGGCCGCGGTGGCCGCGTCGAGCCCCGACCGCCGCAGTACCGACAGCGTCGTCTCGACGGCCTCGGCGGGCACCCGCTGCTGGAAGACCACCAGGCTCGAGGGTTTACCCGCCATCTCGAGATCACGCAGCACCACGGTGATCTTGTCGTGATGGACCCGAAGCCGTTCGGCGAGAGCGAGTTCGACGTCCTCGGCGGTGATGAAGGTGCCGTTCACCTTGATCGCGTTGCCCATCCGGCCCAGTACGTAGACCTCGTCCTGATAGCGGAAGCCCAGATCGCCGGTGTAATGCACCACGGGCACGGTGTCGTCCTCGTCGAGATAGCCGCTGAACAATGCCGGTGAGGCCACGGTGATCTCGCCGACCTGGCCGTCGGGCAGCACGACACGATCGGAGTCGACGACCTCGATGTGCGCACCCGGCAGGGCCCGCCCGCACGACACGATGCAGGTCGCGCCGTCGGGCACCGGCTCGGCATCGAGCAGGTCCCGCTGCCCGAGCACCTCGACCTGGGCCTGATCGGACAGGGTCCGGTGATCGATGTCCAGCGCGGTCGGCACGTCCGGCAGCGGGCAGACCGACACCGCGAGCGTGGTCTCCGCCATCCCGTATCCCGGTTTGACGGTCCGGGCGGGCAGCCCGAACGGCGCCAGCAGCTCGTAGAAGCCGCGCAGCGCGGCGAAATTGATGCGATCCGAGCCCACGATCAGCGACCGCCACTCGGAGAAGTCCATGCCGGCCAGGGCCTTGGGCCCCACCAGCCGCACGATGCGTTCGATCGCGAAATTCGGTATGGCGGAATGGTTCGCCCCGTGGCGGCCGAACAGTTCGAGCCAGGTCAGCGGGCGCCGGACGAAATGCTCCGGGCGCATCAGCCACGCGTCCTGGGAGTAGAGGATCGGTGACAGGAAGGTGCCGATCAGCCCCATGTCGTGATGCAACGGCAGCCAGGATCCGAAGGTCTGGGTGGAATGCCCTGTGCTGTCGTGGAATACCGATTTCAGCATTTCCACGTGGGCGATGGCGGCGCGTGCGCTGATCCGGACCGCTCGCGGCAGACTGCTGGAACCCGAGGTGAATTGGATGATCGCGGTCTCGTCGTCGGTGGCCGGGCACAGGGCGACCCTGTCGGCCACCGGTACCGGCTCCCCGGCATCGATGAGATGGCGGGGTCGGTCCGCTCCGGCCTCGGTCAGGCCGGCGAGCGTCTCCGGCCCGGCGACCACGGCCGCCGGGGCCAGTGCGCGCAACCGCGACAGGTGCCCGGCCCGGCCACCCTCGGGCAGCCCGATCGGGGCGACGACGGTGGGTATCGCGCCGATTGCCATGACGCCGAAGAAGTATCGGGGAAATTCGGGGCAGGTCGGCAGGACCAGCGCCACCCGGTCGCCGCGCCCGATTCCGCGTTCGCGCAGCGCGGCCGCCACATTCAGGGCCTCGGTGGCCATCGAGTCGTAGCCCAGGCTCTCCCACTCGTGTCCGGTGTAGAAGCGGACCGTGCCGTCGTTGTCGCGTTCGGTGATCCAGTCGACGAGTGATCTCACCGCGCCTCCCGGGACGCGGGGTCGTTCGGGTACCGATCGTGATAGGTGCGCTGGATCAGCGCGACCAGGTCGCCGACGGTCTCGACGCCGTAGATGTCCTCGTGGTCGATGAGTTCGATGCCGTACTCCTCCTCGACCCGGGTCAGCGCCTCCATCAGCGACAGCGAGTCGAGGTCGATGTCGTCGCGGACCGAATCGGTCAGGCGCAGGTCCAGCCGGGGCCGGCCGACCGCGATCTTGTCCTCGAGGACCGTCAGCACCGCCTCCGGATCGGCCACCGGATCGAAAGTCTGGTTATCAGTGGACAATTCGCACCTCTCCCGTATCTCCGTTCACGTACACCCGCTGTCCCGGTTTGATTTCGGTGGCCAACGGATGCGACACCACGGCCGGGATCCCGAGTTCCCGGCAGATGATCGCGATGTGTGAGTACTGACTGCCGCGGGCGGTCACCACCGCGCCGACGAACGGCAGGATCGGAATGACGTTGGCGTCGGCGCTCTCGCAGGCCAGCACCGCCCCCCGTTCGGTGGGCATGTCTCCGAGCCCGATGGCGATCCCGTCGCAGACGCCCGCCGCGGCCCCGTGCGGGGTGCGGTGCGGCTGATGGTGTGCGGGCGCGCCCGGCGACAGATCCAGATAATCCGGCATCGCCACCGCGAGGGCGTCCTCACAGGCGGTGCGGCGCCGCTCCAGCTCCGCGCGGTCCGGGAGGGCGTCGCGCAGTTCGCGCATCGCGAGGTACGGCCAGTCCGCGGCGGCCACACCCCGATGGGCGGCGATCACGGGCACGAACCGCCGGTGGGCGTGCAGCAACCGCATCGCCAGCGATTTACTGTGCTCCCGCAGGGCCATCACGTCGCCGAGGAACAGCACCGAGGCGTCGATGGCCCGGCCGCGCGCCGCGCCGGACATGCCGATCAGCGCCTCCCGCGGCGACAGATCGGACTCCTCCCGGGTGGCGGCCGGGGTGTGGTTCATGGGTGGGATCACATAGTCGGACCAAGGCAGGTCGGTGTCGGCGATCTCGTAGAACGGGTGCTGGACGAAGCGTGCGGGCCCGTCGGCGAGGGGTGCCAGCTGACCGATGCGGCCCCACGGCAATTCGGCGGGTTCCTTGAGCCAGTTGGTGATCAGGTTGCCGCCGCGTGCGAGCCGGCCGACCACGGTGCGCTGCAACACCTCCGCCGCGACCGCCCCCGATGTGCTGATGATGTGCAGATGCCAGGCCCGCTCCAGCAGTGCGTCGCCGCGGGCCGCCAGTTCGCCCAGGCGCCAGACGGCTTCGGCGGCGAGGACGGCGTCGACGTCCTGTTCGAAGTCGAACACCGCCTGTTCCAGTTCGATCACGCGCGGCCGCAGTTCGACCAGCTCGCGCAGCATCCGCGCGGTGGCGCCGTTGCGGCGCAGGCGACCCGGCCGGCGGCCGGAGCTGGGCCGGGGCGGATCGATGCCCTCGAAGTACGCGGCGGTGACGTCCTCGGGGGTCAGCAGATTCACCTGGTCGGCGATGCGGCAGTAGGCCGTGAGGTTGTGGTACGGACGGCAATTGAAGTAGCCGGTGAATACGTAGTCCGAGCCGGTCGCCCAGCGCTGCGGGCCGAGGATGTCGCGGACGAACCGCCGGGTGCCCCATTCCATCGGCCTGCCGACCAGCGACCAGGACATCGGTGACAGCCGTTGCGGTGCGATCTCCCCGAAATTCCCGGCCGAGTACACCCGCAGCTCCGGATGGGGATAGGTGTCGACACGACAGTGTGAAATGCTCATTGTGCTGCTCCCAGGGCGTCGAGGCTGCGGCTCGGCAGGCTCGAATTGCGCAGTGCCACTCCGGTTTCGGCGATGTAGTCGCTCGCCGACCCGATGTCCGGGGTCGGGAGGGTGTCGAAGATGCCCGGATCGAAATCGAACAGCGGGCGGGCGTAGTCGACGACGTCCTCCTCGAGCCCGAAGCGGCGGGTCAGCAGGCGGCGCGTCCACGCGGGTCCGGTGGCGTCGACGATCTTCGGTACCACCTGCCACGGGCGGCACAGGCGCTCGAGGACGTCGGCCAGCGTCGGCCGCTCCGGATCGAAATAGGTACAGCCACCGCGGTGTTCGTCACTGACGGTGATATCTCGCACCACTCGCGCGGCCACCTCGACGTCGGCCGCGTAGACCGGATATCGGCCGCAGTCGTGCAGCGTCACCGGTAACCCGCTGAGCAGATGCGGAAGGACCGACACCGGCCCACCGTGGCGGGGGATCAGTTCGGCGGGGGCGGGCCCGAGCAGCGTGCCCAGCCGGAGCACGGTCAACGGGACGCGGCGTTCGCGGCGCGCGATCAGCTCCCCGCGGTATTTGGCGTATTCGTACCAGTTGCGGAAGGTTTGACCACGACTGAGATCGCGATTGGTGATCGGACCGGCGGCGCGGCCGAGCGCGAGGATCGACGAGACGTACACGACGCGGCGGACCGATCCGATGGACGCGGCGAGATCGAGGACGTTTCGCGTGCCGTTGACGTGCAGGTTCACCACGCCCGTCGGATCCGAACCCATATCCACCGAACCGAATGCGCAGACCACCGCGTCGATGTCGGTCAAGGCGTCGAGGGCCTCGTCGGTCGAGCCGAATCCGGGCGAGTTCACATCGCCCGCGATGCCGGTTCCGTAGCGGGTCCGGCCGCTGCGGCTCAGTGCGACGACCTCGTGGCCGTCGGCGTCGAGCAGCCTCGAGACGGTACTTCCCAGATAGCCGGAGGCGCCGGCGACGAGTATTTTCATGCGAATCGTCCCAGCGGGAGTTCGGGAAGCGGCTCGGGGGCCACCGGCGGGGCGAGGTCGAAGGCCACGTCGATGAGGTCCTCCACCGAGTAGGTGGGCGCCCAGCCGTCGGTCAGGGCCCGCAACCGGGTGCGTTCGAAGATCCGGTCGATGGCGACGTACCGGAGCCCGAACAGTCGATTGCCCATCTCCCGATTCCAGCGGGCGTATTTCAACGCCAGGTTCTCCGCCAGCCGCAGCGCGCGGTCGGGAGTGACGAGCAGTCGCGGCGGGTCGTAGCGACCGGTGATGTCCTTGGACTGCAACACCGTCAGCAGTGCCGCCAGTGTCGGCGCGGTCTCACCGGCGACCAGGTGGACGATCGCCCCGCCGCGCCACGACGCGTAATCGGTGGCGGCGCCGTGGGCGAGCAACCGCACCAGGCCCTCACCGATCACGTCGCGCGGCAGGATGTCCACGCGGGCCTCCGGCCGCACCGGCAGGACCGGCAGCTGCCCCGACGACATCGGCGTGACGAGTTGATACAGCGAACTCCACCGCGTGGTCGATCGGGTGCGGGAGCTGCCGATCACGCCGCCGATGCGGGCGATCAGCACCGGGTGACCGTCGGCGGCGGCGCGGCGGATCAGATGCTGTTCGGCGAACCATTTGCTCAGTTCGTAGGGCGTGCGGTCCGGATGCGCGGGGTGCAGATCCTCGGCGATATTGCCGGAGGCGGTGCCTGCCACGTACGCGGTGCTCACGTACAGGTACGGAACGACACGGCCGAGTCGATCGCTCAGCTCGCGGGCCAGCGCGAGACCGTTGAGCGCACCGAGGTAGTTGATCCGGTCCAGCGCCGCCTGCCCGGCCGTCCAGTCGACGATGCCGGCGAGGTCGACCACGACGTCGGCCTCGGGCAACGCCGAACAGTCCAGGCCCCACAGGTTTTCGGCCACGTCGCCGATCACCTGGCTCTGCGGCACGGCGGCGCGGTCGAGGTCGGCCCGCGTACGGCGGCGCACGACGGCCGTCGTGCCGGCGGGGTCGGGGTTGTCGGTCAGTGCCTCGGCCAGGCCCCGCCCGACCTGTCCGGTCATACCGGCGATCAGCAGGCGCGGCGCGGTGCGGTGGCGGACGGGTGTGGTGTCGGATGTCGCGAGGGTCATGAGGAGATGCTCACCAGCCGGTCGTAGAGGTCGGGATTGCCGTGCAGGGAGTCGGTGATGATCGCCAGCATCATTTCGTCGGTTCCCGCGCCGATGCGTGCCACGCGGATGTCGTTCCAGAACTGGCCGAACGGCGTTTCCCGCGGGAGGTAGCCCGGGCCGCCGAACACCTGCATCGCTTCGCTGATCAAGCGTTCACCGGCCCGCGCCGCGCACAGTTTGACCGCGGCGATCCGGCTGATCAGCGTGCGGTCGAGCGGTCCGGCCATGAGGTCGCGGGCGAGGGTGTCGACCGCGCCCGAGAGCACCTCGACCTCGGCCGACAGCTCGGCCAGCCGGAAGGCGATGTACTGATGCTCGCGCAGCCGCTTGCCGAATTGCGTACGGCGCCCGGCATGTTCGACCGCCAGGCTGATCGCCGTCGCGCATCCGCCGGCGACCTGGGCCGCGATCGCCAGCCGCTCGAAGGACAATCCGTAGTTCAGATTGAGCACGCCCAGACCGGCCCGGCCCAGCGTCGCCTGCCGATCCACCTCGACGCCGTCGAATTCCACGGCCACGGTATCGAGCGCGTGGGTGCCCAGTTTGTCGTGCTCGCGAAGGATCCGGGCCGAGGTCATCGGCACCACGATCGTCGCGTGGCGATCGGTGGGCCGGCCGTCGGCCGCCGCGATCCGGCACAGCACGACGGCGAAATCCGCGACCGCGCCCAGGGATACGAACTTCTTGCGACCGGTGACCGACCAGCCGTGCTCGGTCGGGGTCGCCAGGCAGGTGACGGCCGAGAGGTCGCTGCCGCCGGTGGGTTCGCTGGCGGCGATGCAGCCGACCGCGGTGCCGTCCAGCGCCTGTTCACGCAGTGCCACAAGGTAATCCGAGTGGCCGAAGCGGTGGAGCAGCGAGAGCACGGTTTCGGTGTGCAGGGATACGCCGATGGCGACTCCGGCCGGCGCCCGGCTCGACAGCTCCGCGCCCAGGCGCACGCCGAAGACCACGTCGCCGGCGTCGGTGCCGGGTGCCGCGGCCGCCGACCAGCGGCTGCGCAGTACCCCGGCCTTGCCGAGGGATTCCAGCAGCTGTCGCGGAAACCGGACGAGGGTGGGGTCGGCCTGTACCGAGTCCAGGGCGTCCTGCACGATCCGGCCCAGATCGCCGGCCGTGGGTAGTGCTGTTTCGAGGGTCATTGATATCCGTTCCCTCCGGATCGAATGCCGAATTTTTCCCACACCTCGAGGCCGCGGCTGCGCAGCCTTTCCGGTATCGGCGGATGGGGAGTCGAATTCACACATGAACAGTGCGAAGTCAGCGTGACACATTTCCCTCGAAACCGTCAACAATTGGATCCGTTGACTTTTGCGAGAGTGCTGTGCCAATCTTGTCCGAGCGCCACCGTCGTGCGCAACGAGTCGGCTTCGTCGCCGCCGCCCCTCCCGTAGATCGTCTCGAAACTGCCTGTCCAACAGCGATTTTGGATGAACTATCCGAGGCTTGCGACCGCCTGACAATATCTTGCTATAGGGGAGAAATGCACAATGACGGATAATCGAGTCAGCCTCGCTGCGCAATGGTCGGAGATATTCACCGCCGATGGTTCGGCACCGCCCGAGAAACTCTCGGTGCAGTCCTGGCTGCGTTACAGCCTCATTATTCGACGCGTTGAATTTCTACCGTTGACGGTGACGGTTCCTTTGGTGCCGGCTCTTCTCATGGCTCGGACGATGCGCGAATTGCTGTCACTCGACATGCTGCTAGCGACCATCGTCGTGGTGGTCTCCATTCAGATCGGCAATATGGCCAACTGCCTCGCCGACCGCCGGATGGACGCGATCTACAAGACCAGGCTGTCCCGTGCCGTCTACGGCCTGGGCGTCGGCCGGGTGATCCGCCAGATCGTGGTCGCCATGCTGATCGTGGGAGTCGCGGAGGGCTGGCTGGCCTACCGCACCGGGCATCTGGACCTGCTGCTCATCGGCGGTCTGTGGGCGGTGCTGGGCATGGGCTACTCGCTGCCGCCGCTGCACCTCAACGGCCGCGGCATCTGGCAGCTGCCGGTACTGCACGCCGTGTACTTCGTCCTGCCGGGGTTGTTCGTGCTGCGCGCGTTCGAGGGGCCGCTGTCGTGGGCGGCGATCGCCGCGATCTGCGGCTTCAGCCTCACCAATATCGGCATCATCGTCATCAGCCACGCCGAGGACTTCCCCGAGGACGAACTGTATTCGGTGATGACCTACGTCCGGACGCTCGGACTGACCCGCGCGCTCGGGCTCGGGGTGGCGATGCTGTCGCTCGGAGCGATCGTCGTCACCGCGTCGATCGTGGTGCTGGCCGGCCCGGTCTGGGGGTTGGTGCCGTATCTGGCGGCCTGCCTGTTCGCGGTGCGGTTCATGGCCCGGACCGCACGGGCGGTGCGCGGGAAGCCGGTCGACGAGGGAGTGGCCGTGCTGCGCGCCTGCTCGAAACTCGCTCCGCTGCACACCCTTCTGGTCGGGTGGACGACAGTCGTCGTCGCCGCCTTCGCCTTCGCGGCCCGCTAGGCGCCGCTCTCATCGAATTACGAGTTAGGAGATCGGCGAATGGCGATCCTGTACAAACCCGCGGTGGCCTTCCCGGACGAGGTGGTCACCCTCGAACAGACCTTGGACGTCGCGCGCCGGCTGCACGCGGGCCACGCGGACCTGGAGCTGGCGCTGCGGTTGATCCGCAACACCGGCGTCGAGACCCGCAACATCGTGCAGCCCCTGGATCGTGCGTTGCGGCACCCCGGTTTCGAGGAACGCAATCAACTGCACGAGGTGGAGGCGAAACGCTACGTGCCGGTGGTCGTCGAAGAGGCGCTGGCCAACGCCGGCAAGGCCGCGGCGGATATCGACGCCATCATCTACGTCTCGTGCACCGGCTTCATGATGCCGTCGCTGACCGCGTGGATGATCAACGAACTCGGCTTCCGATACTCCACGGCACAGCTTCCGATCGCTCAACTCGGTTGTGCCGCAGGCGGTGCCGCCATCGCCCGCGCACTGGACTACTGCCGGGCCCACCCCGGCGCGAACGTCCTCGTGGTGTCGTGCGAATTCTGCTCGCTGTGCTACCAGCCCAGTGACGTCTCCGTCGGCACCCTGCTGTCCAACGGCCTGTTCGGCGATGCGGTCGCGGCCGTGGTGGTCTCCGATGCCGCCGCCGCGGGCAGAGCCGGAATCGAATTGCGGCGCAACGCGTCCTACCTGATTCCCGGCACCATCGACTGGATCTCCTACGCGGTGCGGGCGACCGGCTTCCACTTCCAGCTGGACAAGCGGGTCCCGGGAACGATGGAACCGCTGGCGCCGGTGCTGCGCGCGGTCTCCGAACAGGAGGGCTGGGATGCCGGGGTCCTCGACTTCTACATCATCCATGCCGGTGGGCCGCGCATCCTCGACGACCTGTCGAAATTCCTCGATGTGGCGCCGAACCAGTTCCGCTACAGCCGCGAGACGCTGACCCGGCACGGCAATATCGCCAGCGCCGTGGTGCTCGACGCGACCCGGCGACTCTTCGAAGACACCGACAATCCGAAGATCGGACGCGGCATCATCGCCGGGTTCGGTCCGGGAATCACCGCCGAGATCTCACTGGGAGAGTGGTACAGCTGATGTCGATTCACGGACTCTACGTAGCGCCGGGCGAGGGCAAACGACTCGTCAGCGCCGCACACGAAGTGGTTTTCAAGGTCACCGGCGAGCACTCCACCGCCGCGTCCAGTTTCGAGGTGCTGGTCCCACCGGGCTTCGACGTCGGGGCGCATCTGCATCACCATTCCGAGGAGCTGTTCTACCTCGTCGAGGGCGAGCTGGAATTTCTTGCCTTCGAACCGGTTTCGTGGGAAGGGCATTGGTCGCAGTGGCGCTCCGAGGCGGGCCGCACCGTCATCACCGCCGGGCCCGGCAGCGTGGTGTTCGTGCCGCCCGGATGCCCGCACGCGTTCCGCAACGCCTCCGACGCGCCGGCGAAGATGTTCTTCCAGGCCTCGCCGCCGCCGGACCACGAACACTATTTCGAAGGACTCATCGAGATCTTCCGCACCGGCGCCGCGGTGGATCCGGCCGCCGTGGCGGCACTGCGCCGGAAATACGACATCGAGCAGATCAGCGAGTTGCGCTACCAGCCGCCAGGTGAGTGAGCCGCAGCGATGACGAGCGTGCTCGGACTCGCCGGCTCGCTGCGGCGGCAGTCCTACAACCGGATGTTCCTCGAGGCGGTACCGCACCTGCTGCCGTTCGAATGCGGCTACCACGTATTCGACGGGCTCGGCGAGGTGCCGCTGTACAACGAGGACATCGATACCGCGGCGCCGCCGCCGGGCGTACGGGCGTTGCGCGCCGCGGTGGCCGCGTCCGACGGGGTGATCGTCGCCTCCCCGGAATACAACCAGTCCGTTCCGGGTGTGCTGAAGAACGCCCTCGACTGGCTGTCGCGCCCGCACGGCGGCGGCGCCCTGCGCGGGAAGGTGATCGTGCCCGTGGTGGTGACGCTCTCGCGCAGCAACGGCGCGCGCGGGCTGGCCGACCTGAACCGGGTGCTGTCGTATCTGGGCAACACCGTGCTGTACCAACCGGAAATCGTGCTGGCCTCGGCGCCGAGCCTGCTGCGACCCGGTGCCGACGGGTCGGTGGCCCTCACGGATCCCGCCGTGCGAGCGCTGGTCGCGCTGGCACTCGAACAGTTCGGCAACGCCCTCAGCGCGGGGACCGCGCGCGCCGGCGCCGACTTCGTCGCGGCCCACCGGGCCGTCGTCGAACGGGCGCGCTTCGCCCCGATGGTGCGCGAGGCGCTGAGCCGGGGCGCGCCGCCCGGCGTGGTCGCGGAGCGGCTGCACAACGCCGGCATCTCCGCACGCGAGGCGCAGGAGTGGATCAGCGCCGAAATGGCAAGCGGCCCGGTCCTTTCGAGCAACGGACATCGAAGTGGAGAATCATGATCGACATCGGAACCGACAGTGGTCTCGACTTTCTCGACGACCGGGTGCGCGGTGTCGTCGAGCGACTGGAAGTGGCGGCCCACGCCGACGGCGACGTGATCGGCGCGGTGTCGGTGCGCTTGCGCGAACTCGGCGCGACACCGGATGCCGAGACCCTGCGGGCGATGACCGCCACTGGTGAGGCGGCCATGTTGCCGGTCGCCCGTTCGGTGGGCCGCCTGCTGTTTCAGCTGGCGGTGGGCTCCGGTGCCGCTACGATCGTCGAATACGGCACCTCGCACGGCATGTCGACGCTGTATCTGGCCGCCGCCGCACAACGCACGGGCGCGCAGGTGATCGGCACCGAACTGAGTGCGCACAAGGCCGCGGTCGCCACCGCCAACCTCGCCGAGGCGGGTGTGGGCGATCGGGTGCGCGTGCTGGTCGGCGATGCGCTCGAGACGTTGCCGACCGTGTCCGGCCCCGTCGGACTGCTGCTGCTCGACGGGTGGCTGCCCCTGCATCTGCCCGTATTTCGAGCGATGGAGCCGAAATTGACGCTGGGATCGATCATCGTCTCGGACAATGTCTCCAGACATGCCGACCTGCTCGACGACTTCCACCGCTACATAGCGGAACGCTCGCAGACCTATCTACGGACAACCCTGCCCCTCGACGACGGAATCGATGTGATCGTGCGGGTGCGGTAGCGCCCGGCCACCGGAGAGGAACGATGAAGAAGACCTCCGTACTCGAGCGCGTCGCGCGGGTCGCCGCGTTCCACCCGAAGGTGATCCTCGGCGTCGCGCTGCTGGTGGTGCTGATCGCGGCGGCGGCCGGCAGTTCGGTCGTCGACCGGCTCGAGGCCGGTGGCTTCGCACCGCCGGACGCGGAGTCGACGCGGGTGAGCGAACTGGTGGACGCCGAATTCGGCGGCGTGGCACCGAATCTCGTCCTGACCGTCGGCGCCGACGGCGGCGTGGAGAGCCCACCGGCCCGGCAGGCGGGCGTGGACGTGACCGCGTGGTTGCAGCGACGGTCCGACATCACGGCGGTGCAGTCGTATTGGACCGCGCCGCCGGATCTGCGTGCGGCACTGCGCAGTTCGGACGGCCGGACCGCCCTGGTCGTGGCCCGCATCGCCGGTGACGACACGGCCCAGCAGAAGGCCGCCGACGAGATCGCCCGCGCGCTGCCGGCACCGGCGGGGGTGACGATTCACCTCGGCGGCTTCGCGGCGACCCTGCGCGACCTGAGCGCCGTCAGCGTGCGAGACCTGGCCTCGGCCGAGGCCGTCGCCATCCCGATATCGGCGATCGTGTTGATCCTGGTCTTCGGGAGTCTGATCGCGGCGTTGCTGCCGGTGGTCATCGGGCTGGTGTCGATCGTCACCACCCTGGCCGTGCTCCGGCTGCTGACCGAGTTCACCGATGTGTCGGTGTTCGCGCTGAATACGACCACGGCGTTGAGTCTGGCACTCGCCATCGACTACAGCCTGTTCGTCGTCTCGCGTTACCGGGAGGAACTCGACCGCGGGGCGGACCGGGAGGAGGCGGTGATCCGCGCGGTCTGCACCGCCGGTCGCGCGGTGCTGTATTCCGCTCTGGTGGTGATTCTTTCGCTGTCGGCGCTGCTGGTTTTCCCGATGTTCTTCCTGCGCTCGTTCGCCTACAGCGGACTGGTCGTGGTCGCGGTGGCCGCGCTCGCGTCGGTGCTCGTCCTGCCGGCGTGCCTGGTGCTGCTCGGCGACCGGGTGAACGCCCTCGACCTCCGCACGCCGCTGCGGCGTCTGCTCCGGCTGCCGCCGCGGCGGACGGTGCCGCTGGAGGACGGTGTCTGGTACCGCATGGTCACCGGCGTGATGCGCCGCGCACTGCCCGTCGCGGTGATCGTCACCGCGCTACTGCTGCTGCTGGGCGCGCCGTTTCTCGCGATCAAGTTCGGCACTCCCGATGATCGGGCGATTCGCGCCGGGGTGGCCGACAGCAGGACGGTCGGCGACATCCTGCGTTCGGAGTTCGCGCGCAATCCCACCGATTCGGTCACCGTCGTCCTGCCCGGCCATCACGGCGACCCCGGCCCCTACGCCGCCGAACTGTCGCGGGTGCCCGACGTCTCGGCGGTTGTCTCCGGCTCCGGTACCTACGTCGGCGGAGCCCGGATGGCGTCGGCGCCGCCGGGGATGAGCGGCACCGCCGGAGAGGTGCTCCTCGTCGGCACGGACCTGGACCCGTATTCGGTGGCCGGCGCCCGGCAGCTCGACCGGCTGCGCGCGATCGCGGCCCCGGCGCCACCGCTGTTCGGGGGCGCCGCGGCCGAGAACCGGGACGCGCTCGATTCGATCGGTGCGCGCCTGCCCGTCGCCGCGGTGTGGATCGTGGTCGCGATGTTCTCGGTGCTGTTCCTGTTCACCGGAAGCGTGGTGCTCCCGGTGAAGGCGCTGCTGATGAACGTGCTGTCGCTCACCGCCGCGTTCGGGGCGATGGTGTGGATATTCCAGGACGGGCATCTGGCCGGCGTGCTCGGTTTCACGCCGACCGGCTATCTGGTGGCCAACGTCCCGATCATGATGTTCTGCCTGGCATTCGGCATGTCGATGGACTACGAGATCTTCCTGCTCTCGCGGATCCGTGAGGAGTGGCTGCGATGCGGCGACAACACCCGGTCGGTGGCGCTCGGCGTGGCCCGGACCGGTCGTATCGTCACCGCCGCGGCCGCGCTGATGGCGATAGTCCTGGGCGCGCTCGTCTTCTCCCGCCTGGCGTTCATCCAGTTGCTGGGGCTGGGGCTGGCGCTCACCGTGCTCGTCGACGCCACCGTGGTTCGCTGTCTGCTCGTTCCGTCGCTGATGCGCCTGACGGGGCGCTGGAACTGGTGGGCGCCGCGGCCGCTGCGCTGGGTGCACGCCAGGGTCGGGTTGCGCGACGCGGAACCCGTTTCGGGATAGGTCGCGCCCCGCGTCGCAGCACCGCGATCAGCCTCGGTCGTCCGCGGCGGGGACGGCGCAACCGTCCGGACCACAGGCGTCACCGTCGCCGAGGACCTGCAGCGCGGGAGCGTGATCGGCCCACGCGCGCTCCAAGGCCTGGCTGAACACCTCGGGCGGCTGGGCGCCGGAGACGCCGTAGGTGCGGTCGAAGACGAAGAAGGGCACACCCCGCGCGCCGAGCTGCGCGGCGGTGTTCTCGTCGGCGCGCACGGCGTCGGCGTAGGCCTGCGGATCGTCGAGGGTGGCGCGCACCTCGACCGGATCCAGGCCCGCTCGCGCCGCCAGCTCGATCAACCGTTCCCGATCCCCGAACACCGGCCGCTCGTCGGCGAAATTGCCCTCGTACAGCGCGTCGAGCACGTCTTCCTGCCGTCCCCGATCCAGTGCGAAGTGCAGCAGCCGATGCATATCGAAGCTGTTGCCGAAGTCGCGTCCCTCGGTGCGATACGGCAGGCCCACGGCCTGCGCTTGGGCGGCGATGCCGCGTTCGTTGGCGGCGGCCTGGGCCTCGCTGATGCCGTACTTCTCGGCGATATGGGCGACCACCGGACCGCTGTGCCCGGCCGGCAGCGTCGGGTCCAGCTCGAAGGACCGGTGCACGACCCGCACCTGATCGCGGTGCTCGAAGCCGGCCAGCGCCTGCTCGAAGCGCCGCTTGCCCAGATAGCAGAACGGGCAGTTGATATCGGTCCAGATCTCGACCTGCACGGCCATGGTCACCTCATTCGCGTCTTCGAAAAGTCCTGACATGTCAACCGAGCGCCTGCCCAGCCTGTTCCCCGCGATGTGACTGGCATCACATCGGGTGGTGTCACGAATGCGGCGGCCGACTTGTCCCATCACCGAATCGCACAGTCGACCCGCCGCGAAAGGACAAGACCATGAGCGAGACCCAGCGCAGCAACCACGGGACACCGCGTGAGCCGGACGCCGGACGGCCGCACGACATCGTCGTTCTCGGCGCCGGTTACACCGGAATGCTGGCGGCCATCCGGCTCGCGCGCCGCACCCGTAAGCAGCCGGTGCGCATCACCCTCGTCAATCCGTCGGAGCGGTTCACCGAGCGGCTGCGCATGCATCAGGTCGCGGCCGGCACCGAGCTCGCCGACCACCGCATTCCGGAACTGCTGGCCGGCACCGGCGTGACCTTCCGTCGCGCCGCCGCCACCGCGATCGACCCGGCCGCGCACCGCGTGATCTGCGACGACGGTGCCGAACTCGGCTACGACACCCTGGTCTACGCCCTCGGTAGCCGAGCCGACACCACCACCGTGCCGGGTGCGGCCGAGCATGCCCGGACCCTCGACGATCCGCGCGCGGCACATCGGATGTCGCAGCGCCTCGCCGAACTCGAGGCGAGCGGGGGAGCGGTCGCGGTCTGCGGTGGCGGTCTCACCGGCGTCGAAGCCGCCACCGAAATCGCCGAATCCCATCCCGGCCTCACCGTCACCCTGATCAGCACCGGAGAACCCGCCGCCATGCTGGGGGAGCGCCCGCGGGCCTATGTCGAGCGCGCCATGGATCGCCTGAACATCGTGCGCCGCAGCGGAACTCGCGTGACCAAGGTGCTGCCGGACGCGGTGCGCCTCGACAGCGGCGTGATGGTGCCCGCCGGGCTCACGCTGTGGACCGCCGGAGTCCGCGTGCCCGCCCTGGCCGCCGAGGCCGGCATCACCACGGACGCGGCGGGGGCCATCGTCACCGACGCGACGTTGCGGTCGGTGTCGCATCCCGATATCTACGCGATCGGCGACGCCGCCGCGATCACCCAGCCGTGGGGCCGCATGCACGGCACCTGCCAGAGCGGGATGCCGACCGCGGCCTACGCCGCCGACACCATCGCGCGGCGCCTGCGCGGAAAGCCGGTGCGGCCGTTCCGATTCGGCTACTTCCATCAGCCCGTCAGCCTCGGCCGCCGGGATGCCGTCATCGGATTCACCCACGCCGACGACAGCCCTCGGCGCGGATATCTGACCGGCCGCGCCGCGGTGCGGTACAAGGAATTCGTCAGCGGCAGCCCCGTCCCGACGTTCCGGCTGAGCCGGCGCGCGAATGTCTCGGTCACGCTGTCACGCGGTGGACGCGCGACGCGCGCGGCCGGCCGCGTCGCGGCCTGAGGCGCGATATTGCGGGTGCTCGACCGAGCGGGAGAGGATGAGCGCATGGACGGTGACGCCGAGGACGCCGGTGCGGCGACCGCCCGGCCCGCGGACCCGCCGGCGGACCCCGGCGATGCGTTCGACACGCATCGCCGGCTGCTGTTCGCCACCGCGTATCAACTGCTCGGCAGTGTGGCCGACGCCGAGGACGTGCTGCAGGACGCCTGGTTGAAATGGCACGAGGCCGACCGGGACCGGGTCCGCCACCCCAAGGCGTATCTGGTGCGGACGGTGACGAACCTGTCGTTGAACCGGCTGACCAGCGCCCGCGCGGTGCGCGAAACCTACGTCGGCCCGTGGCTGCCCGAACCGCTGCTCAGCGAACCCGATGCCACCGAGCGCGTCGAGATCGTCGACACGGTGTCCACGGCCATGCTGGTCGTGCTGGAGACGCTGGGCCCGGTCGAGCGTGCGGTGTTCGTGCTGCGCGACGTTTTCGGCTTCTCACCCGCCGAGATCGCCGGCTTCCTCGATCGGCCCGAGCCGACCGTCCGGCAGATCTCGCATCGCGCCCGCAATCACGTGCAGGCGCGCCGGCCCCGCTACGACACCGATCCCGTTGCGCGGCAGGAGATCACCGAGCAGTTCCTGGCGGCCGCCAACGGGGGCGACGTCAACGCGCTGATGCAACTGCTCGCTCCCGACGTCACCCTCTGGAACGACGGCGGCGGCAAGGTCACCGCGGCGCGGCGCCCGCTGCACGGCCCCGACCACGTCGCCCGCTGGCTGCTCGGTGTGCTGGCCAAACCCGTCCTGACCGGTATCCGGATGCGGGCCGCGGTGCTGAACGGCGAACTCAGCGTGGTCGGCGAGATCGGCGGATTCCCGGTCGGCGCACTCACCTTCGACATTCTCGACGGCCGCGTGCAGAATCTGCGCTTCCAGGTGAATCCCGACAAACTCGCCGGCCTGCGCCCGCCGCAGGAGATCCGACACCTCTGATTCGACCGAAATGTCCTGTGCGGCTACGGGATGCGCTATTTTTGTCATCCGCCGGGACAGTTCCGGCGTAGATCAGAATGGTAGGAGTTTCACAAGTGCACAGCGTAGCGAGCCGCACCCGTCGATCCGGCGCCAGGATTCCCGCCCGTCGAACCACCCTGACCGGCTGGCTGCTCGCCGCCGGTGTCGGCTTCGCCGTCGTCTTCGCCCCCGCCGCCACCACTACCGCGACCGCCGCCCCGGCCTTCGTCTCCTGCCCCGCAGGCGATTACGAGAACGTCGACCACGCCTGCGTCCCGCGTCCCGGCTCGGATCCCGACGGCGCGACCGCGCAGTGCGGCGACGGCACCTACAGCTACAGCCGCCACCGCAGCGGCACCTGCTCCCATCACGGCGGTGTCGAGCGCTGGCTCTGACCGAGCCGGACGGTCCACGGCGGGCGTGGCGCCGGTCACCACGGGTGCTCGAGTAAGAATGAGAACCCGTGTCTGCCGAGGAACTCGCCGTGGAACCGCTGGCCGCCGCCCGTCGCCTGCTGGGCGCGACGATGCGGTCCGGCCCGGTCGCCGTGCGCATCGTGGAGGTCGAGGCGTACGGCGGTGACCCGGCCGGACCCTGGCACGACCCGGCGGCCCACTCCGGCCGCGGCCGCACCCCGCGCAATGCCGTCATGTTCGGCCCGCCCGGCATGCTCTACGTCTACTTCAGTTACGGCATGCACACCTGCGTGAACGTCACCAGCGGCCCCGACGGAGTCGCCAGTGCCGTGCTGCTGCGGGCCGGTGAGGTGATCGAGGGCCACGAAGTCGTCCGCTCCCGGCGTCGCGCGGCCCGCACCGAAGCCGATCTGGCGCGCGGACCCGGGAACTTCGGCAGTGCCCTCGGAATCACCCTCTCCGACTACGGCACCGCGCTGTTCGACCCGGCGGCGCCGATCCGAGTGGAGTTGGGGCCCGAGATCACCGACTCCGCCGCGATCGGGGTGGGCCCCCGGGTCGGCGTGAGCCTGGCCGCCGACCGCCCGTGGCGACTGTGGTTGCGCGACTCTCCGGCGGTCTCGGCTTACCGCCGCAGTCCACGCGCCCCCGAGGTGGGGCGGTCGGCCTGAGCGCTCAACTCGTCACATCGGCCGGGACCTGTGCGCGCTGCGCCGCCGCGACCGTCGCCGCCAGCTCGGCCGCCGCGACGGTATCGGCGACGCCGAGCGCCCAGTGAGTGTCGCCGCCGATGCGGAACTCGCCGTAGACCACGAATTCCGCGGCCGCGCCGGCGGGCAACCGGTGGTGGGCCGACTGCAGCGACTCGATCGAGATGCCGTGGACGGCAACCAGTTTCGTGAGCTCGTTCGCGGCATCGGCGGCCGCCGAGGTCGTCTCGACGTCGGTGCCGTCCTCCGGCGCGGTGAACACGACGTCGCCGGATTCGTTGTACCGCCACCGAATCCGGCCCGCGGCACAGTCGATACCGTCGCCGGTCGGACCGTAGACCTGCTGCAGCAGATCCCACAACCACCGCGCACTCACCTCGGCGCCGGTGTCGTCGGTATGGCGCTGCACGTGCCGGGCGAAGTCGATCTGCAGCCGTCGCGGCAGCTCCACTCCGTAGCCGGTCTGCAGCAGGTAGGCGATACCGCCCTTGCCGGACTGTGAATTCACCCGGATCACCGCCTCGTAACTGCGTCCGACATCCGCCGGATCGATCGGCAGATACGGCACCTGCCACTCGATCTCGGATTCCGGCACCCCCGCCAGCTCGGCCCGCCGGCGATGGTCGGCGAACCCCTTCTTGATCGCGTCCTGGTGCGTCCCGGAGAACGCGGTGTACACCAGATCGCCGACGTAGGGGTGCCGCTCCGGAATGGGCATTCGCGTGCAGTACTCGACGGTCCGGCGAATCCCGTCGATATCGGAGAAGTCGATCATCGGATCCACGCCTTGGGCATGCAGATTCAAGGCGAGTGTCGCGATGTCGACGTTGCCGGTGCGCTCACCGTTGCCGAAGACGCAGCCCTCCACGCGCTGGGCTCCGGCCAGCATCGCCAGTTCCGCACAGGCGATGCCGGTGCCGCGGTCGTTGTGCGGATGGACCGACAGGATCACTCCGTCGCGGCGGCTCAGATTGCGGTCCATGTATTCGATCTGGTCGGCGTAGACATTGGGCGTGGCGACTTCTACCGTCGCCGGCAGATTCAGCACGACCGGGCGCTGGGGGCAGGCGTCCCACAGGTCCGTCATCGCATCGCACACCTCCAGCACGAAATCCGGTTCGGTCAGCATGAAAACCTCGGGGGAGAACTGGAATCGCAGATTCGGCCGGTCGCCGGCCAGTCGCGCGATCTCGCGTCCACCCGCGACGATCATCTCCGCCACGTCGGCCCGGGAGCGGCCCAGCACGACCTCGCGCCACAGCGGCGCGGTCGCGGTGTACATGTGGATCACCACGTCGTTGGTGATCCCCTCCACCGATTCCAGGGTTCGCGCGATGAGATCGGCACGCGCCGGGGTGAATACGACCAGGGTGACGTCGGCGGGCGCCGGCTCGGCGTCGCGGATCAGGCGGACGAAGTCGAAATCGGTCTGCGAGGCGCTCGGGTAGCCGACCTCGATCTCCTTGTAGCCGATCGCGACCAGCATCTCGAAGAACCGGCGCTTGCGCTCCGGGTCCATCGGTTCGGCCAGGGCCTGATTGCCGTCGCGCAGGTCGACCGGCACCCACAGCGGGGCGGATTCGAGGCGTTTCGAGGGCCAGCTGCGCTCGGTCTGTGGCACCGAAACCCGGTGGTACACATCGTGATAGCGATGCGAGGGCATGACGGAGGGGCGCTGGCGATTCCAGCGGGAAGTGTGGTCGGGCACGGTATCGGCTTTCTGCGTCGGAGATGTCGACCGGCGCAGCCCAGCAACCCGCGGGCAGGGTGCCGGTCGTTCAGACCCCGCCGCGGCGGCCGAGCAGAAGCAGTCCCTGTCCCATATCGGCTACCATAGCGAGTAACAACTCCTCAGACAAGTAGAGAGGTGAGGGTCGATGGCGACCGTGCAGAGGCAACCGCTCGCGGCCCAGGCCGCCCAGCTCCTGCTCGACCGGATCCGCGCGGGTGAATGGCAACTCGGGCACAAACTGCCGGGCGAGACGACCCTCGCGGCCCAGCTGGGCGTCGGACGTTCCACGCTGCGCGAGGCGATCCGGGAACTGTCCGGTCAGGGCGTGCTCGAAAGCCGCCAGGGGGCAGGCGTTTTCGTCACCGCGCTGGAGGTGGCCGAGGACTGGGACGAGGTGTTGCGCCGGGCCGACATCGCCGCCGTCATCGAGGCACGCATCGCCATCGAGGCCGAGGCCGCGGCTCTGGCGGCGCAGCGGCGCACCCCTGCCGACCTGCGAATCATGCGTAAGGCGCTGTCGGTGCGCGCCGGATCCGACGAGTCGGTGGAACATCTTGTCGACGCCGATACCGCCTTTCACCGCACCGTGATCGCGGCGGCGCACAATGAGGTGCTGTTGCAGTTGTTCGACGCCTTCGTCCCGCGCGTGCACCGCGCGATGACCGAGATGCTGCGGATGCGGCCGATGGCCGATCCGGGCGCGGACCATCACGCCCACGAGGTGTTGTTCGACGCGATCCGCGATCGGTCGGCCGACACGGCGGCCACGGCGAGCCGGGTGCATCTGAGCGCCTTGAAATCCGCGTTCTCCTGACCGATGAATTCATCCGGGGTGCCCCGTCTTCTGTGGTGAGCGCGCTCGAACAGATATCGAGCATCCGGAAGGACACCGAATCATGACCGCCATCACCGCCTCCGCCCCGTCCGTCACCACCCCCCGTCCCGGCACGATCCGCAACCGCGTGCTGTGGACCCTGCAGATCGTGCTGGGCCTGTTCTTCGTCATCGCCTCGGGACTGCCGAAGATGGTCGGCCAATCCGATGCCGTCCGCATCTTCCACGACATCGGCTGGGGCGACTGGTTCCGCTATTTCACCGGCCTGGTGGAGATTTCGGGCGGAATCGGGCTGTTGGTGCCGCGCCTGTCCTGGCTCGCCGCCGCCGGACTGTCGATCACCATGGTCTGCGCCGCCGCCACCCAGGCCTTCGTTTTGGACGCTCCGGCGGGCGCGATCTTCCCGCTGGTCCTGGTGGCCGTCTTCGCCTGGATCGCCTACGAACGCCGTCCCGCACACTGAAGTCGCGACCGCCGATGGGCCCGCGCCGGGAAGAACCGGAGCGGGCCCATCGACATGTGGGTCGAAATGCCGCGCCCGTGGATCTGTGCCGGTGCGCCCCCGGGTGGTCTCATCGCCCCGGCTCGTCGGCGCCCTCGCCGACGAGGGCGGTCTGCGTCGCAGCGACTTCGGCCAGCGTTGCGGGCGACCGGTTCGGCCAGTGGCAGCGGATCGTAGTGCGGCGGTTTGTCTTCACCGGCCTGCCGGCGACCGCCGACGCGGGCAGCATCATCGCGAGGCGCCCCGGGAATCGACCACAGCTGTGGTCCCCGAGCGGCGCTCCGATATTGCCGCGCAACAACTTTCGGCCATAGCTTAGGTCAGCCGCCCGCACCGGCGTCGCGTTCCGCTTCTGCCGCCACGGGGTCGGTGCGCCGATGCATACCCGGGCTCACCCCGTAACGCCGTTTGAACGCGGCACTCAGACTGAACGCCGTCCCGTAACCGACCTGCCGCGCGATCGATTCGATGGTCGCATCGGTGCCGCGCAGCAGGTCCGCCGCCCGCGCCAGCCGCCATTCGGTGAGGTAGGCGATCGGCGGGTCCCCCACGAGTTCGGTGAATCGCCGGGCCAGCGCCGCCCGGGACGCGCCGACGGTCGCCGCCAGTTCGGCGACCGTCCAATCGTGGGCGGGGTTGTGCTCGAGCAGCCGCAACGCCTGTCCCACCACGGGATCGGCGTAGGCGCTGTACCACTGCGGCGCCTCGGCTCGCGCGAACCAGGTGCGCAGTGCCGCGATGGTCAGCAGATCCAGCAGCCGGTCGAGAACCGACGCCTGCCCGGGAACATCGCGGCCGGACTCGTCGACCAACAGTCCGAGCAGACGTTCGTCCACCTCGTGACCGTCGAGTACGGCCCGCGGCGGCAGGGCGCGCAACAGACGGTCGCTCACCGTGCCGGCCACCTCGTAGGTCCCGGTCAGCAGCGCGGTCGTTCCGGCCGCATTCGTCCCCCAGCTGCGCACCCCGAGATCCCATGTCTCACACAGCAATTCACCGTCCGGAGTGGTCGTGGTCTGCCCGGGGTGCACGATCGCCTGCGGCGGGGTCGAGGGCTCGTCGGCCACCGTGTACGGGTCGGGACCGCGCAGAATCGCGACCGCGCCCTCGTCGAGCCGGATCGGATCGTCGCCGTCGGGCACGAGATAGGCATATCCGCGGGTCACCACCACCACCGTGAGCGGCGCCCGGTCCTGGATCCGCAGCGACCACGGCGGGTCGAGCAGCGAGCGCATCACGAACGCGCCGCGAGCGCGCGGGCCGTCGAGCAGGTCGGCGAGGGCATCCATCCCACGACGATCGCGCATGGCGGCGAGCGCGGCAACCGGGTTCCCAGCACCGGTGGGGCGGCGGCACCCCGGGAAATCGCGCACGATCACCGGCACGGCCGATCACCCGCGCGGCGCATCGGACGGTTCGCCGCCCGCTACCGGCCAACCGCCCTCGGCCGCCGTCCGCCGGGCATAGTCGGCGAACGATCGCGGCGCCCGTCCCAGCGCGCGCTCGACCCCGTCGATGACGGCCGTATTGCGACCGTCCAGAACGGTGCCGAACAGATAGGTCAGCGAGTCGACGACCTCGCGCGGCAAGCCCATCTCCGACATCGCGGCGGCGTACTCGTCCAGGCCCACCGGCTGATACCTGATCTCGCGACCGGTGGCGGCGGCGATCGTGGCCACGGCCTCGGCGAAGGTCAGCGCCCGCGGCCCGGTCAGCTCGTATATCTCACCGGCATGCCCGTCCTCGGTGAGTGCGGCGACGGCGACATCGGCGATGTCCTCGGCGTCCACGAACGGCTCGGCGACCGCGTCGGCCGGCAGTGTCACCTGTCCCGCCGCGATCTCCTCGGCCAGAAAATCCTCGCTGAAATTCTGGGCGAACCAGCTGCACCGCACGACGGTCGTGGCCAGGCCGCTGTGCAGAGCGATCTCCTCACAGCGCTGCGCTTCGGGCTCGCCCCGGCCGGACAGCAGAACCAGCCGCCGCACCCCGGCCCGCCGCGCCGCCTCGGTCAGTGCGCTGACCGCCTTGTCGGCGCCCGGCGCGGCGAGATCCGGCTGGTACACGACGTAGACGGATCGGGCGCCGCGCAGGGCCGCGTCCCAAGTCATCCGGTCGGCCCAGTCGAAGGGGATCGCCGTCGAGCGGGAGGCCGGCCGTACCTCGATCCCGCGCTCGGCCAGGCGCGCCACGACCCGCCGGCCGGTCTTCCCGGTGCCACCCAAGACGACGACAGGGCCCGCATCGGTACGGTCGACGCCGCGAGAGGCGGTCGTTGCCGTGGCCCGGTGATCGGATTCGGCGGTTTCGGAAACCGTTGCGGTGCTGTTGGTTTCGCTCTGGATGATGGTGTTTTCGGTCATGCGTCAAGTACATCCGGAGCGGCGCCGACCGGCCATGGTCCGGACGCTCGCACACATACGCGCGCGTCCACGCCGGGCTCGCGGGGCGTTCCTCTCGAGGATCGCCGTGCGCCGGCGGGGTCGCCGCTCGCCCGCCGGCGAACAGCACGCTCATCCGGACATGGCCGACCCAGCGCAGCCGATCGCGCCCGGTGCGGAAAGATGGGAGGGCGTGAGCGCCGACATCATCGACGAACTGACCTGGCGTGGGCTGATCGCACAGTCCACGGATCTGGACGCCCTGCGGGCCGATACGGCGAAGGGCCCGATCACGCTGTATGCGGGTTTCGACCCCACGGCGGCGAGTCTGCACGCGGGTCACCTCGTTCCCCTGCTCACGCTCAAGCGGTTCCAGCAGGCCGGACATCGCCCGATCGTCCTGGCCGGCGGCGCCACCGGCCTGATCGGTGACCCTCGCGACGTGGGGGAGCGGGTGATGAACTCGACCGACACCGTCGCCGAGTGGGCCGACCGGATCCGTGGCCAGCTGCAACGCTTCGTCGACTTCGACGAATCGCCGACCGGCGCGATCATCGCCAACAATATGGACTGGACCGGCAATCTCAGCGCCGTCGACTTCCTCCGCGATATCGGCAAGCACTTCTCGGTGAACGTGATGCTGGCGCGCGAGACGGTCAAGCGCCGCCTCGACAGCGACGGCATCTCCTACACCGAATTCAGCTACATGCTGTTGCAGGCCAACGACTTCGTGCAGTTGCGCCGCGCCCACGGCTGCCGGCTGCAGGTCGGCGGCTCCGATCAGTGGGGCAACATCATCGCCGGCGTCGAACTCAACCGCCGCCTCGACGGCGAACAGGTCCACGCCCTCACCACCCCGCTGGTCACCTCCGCCGACGGTAAGAAATTCGGCAAGTCGACCGGCGGCGGCAGCCTCTGGCTCGACCCCGAGATGACCAGCCCGTACGCCTGGTACCAGTACTTCGTGAACACCGGCGACGCCGACGTGATCCGCTACCTGCGCTGGTTCACCTTCCTCGACCGCGAAGAACTGGCCGAACTCGAGACCGCGACCGCCGAGCGTCCGCACGCCCGGGAGGCGCAGCGCCGCCTCGCCGCCGAGATGACCACGCTCGTGCACGGCGAGGCACACACCCGCGCGGTGCAGCTGGCCAGCCAGGCGCTGTTCGGCCGCGGCGATCTGCACGACCTGGACGAAGCGACGCTGGGTTCCGCGCTGGCCGAAGCCGCCGGTGAGGGCACCGTGGCGGAGGCCGGTCCCGAATCGACGATCGTGGATCTGCTGGTCGCCTCCGGATTGTCCGACAGTCGCGGTGCGGCTCGCCGGGCGGTCGCCGACGGTGGCGCCTCGGTGAACAACGCCCGCATCTCCGATCCGGAATGGGTGCCCGCCGATACCGACTACCTGCACGGACGCTGGCTGGTGCTGCGGCGCGGCAAGAAGAACTTCGCGGGCGCGCGCCGAGCCGGAAGCTGATCTGGCCATGACCTGAGTCACATCCGTGTGATTCAGGTCGGGCACCCGCCGGTTCGAGGCTCGGTGACCTGCGCAAATGCGAGCCGACGTGGCGATTTGACGTTCCGTTCTCCGCCACGTAACTTATTCCAGGTCAGAGCGACACGGACACCGACCCGGAGCCGAGAGGCCCGGGACAACGAGGTCGGACGAGGAGCGCCTGACGGCCAGTAGGACCCAGAGATCGTGAGTTGACTTCGCGAGCTTCGGTGGTTAGGCTGGAAAAGTTGCCTCTCAAGAAGGTCGGTTAACCGGCCGGACTGTTTGTGCGCC
>NZ_BAFQ01000276.1 GCF_000308375.1 Nocardia aobensis NBRC 100429
CAGTTGCGGATCCCACAGCGGCAGAATGGCATTCGGGATGAACCGGCCGGGATAGGTGGCGCACCACTCGTCGATGTGCCAGTTGTTGTAGGCCTGGATCATCGCGACGGTGATCTCGTCCTTGAACTGGCTCAGGTGGCCCGCGCTGAATCCGGCGAAGGTCGGGAAGCACATCGAGGCGAACACCCCGTTGGCGTTCATATCCCGCACCCGGTCGTGAATGTCGTAGACGCCCGGCCGCATCTCGGCGTAGCGGGTGGGATTCTTGTCCCACTCCTCCTTGGGCCAGCCGACGACCGCGTTCAGCCCGGTGACGCCGACCGGCCGGCCGCGATAGGTCCACTGATCGATGCCCTGTTCGTTGGTGAGCAGTTGCGGCACGTACTCGGCGTACTTCTTCGGCGTGTGCCGGTCGAACATGTCGGCCGGCTCGACCACATGGTCATCGATGCTGACCAGGATCATGTCGTCGGTATTCATGAGGTTCCTCGTGCTGGTGCGGACGGCGGCGCCTCGCTGCGGCGGGCGAAGTAGGAGATGCACAATCTCTGTTATGGAGAATCATACTCTCCTGTTTGGCTGCGACGATACACCGGATTCGGTGCTGGTACGGCAACTTCGGTGAAGGGGTTGAACCGTCGATCGGCGGCGCAGCCACCTCCTCTCATGCGACCAGCGACTTGGGAGAATGATGTTTTCGTCGATAGGGGGCGCCGTGGGCCGCGGCAATGGCATCGAAGCGCCGCGCGCGGCAGCGGCGAACCGTCCGAGTAACTCGGAGCTGCGGATGCGGACCATCGTCGGCGATGTCCTCGCGCTAAGGCGCGAGGTAGACGACCTGCCCGGCGACGATCGTGGCGGCTACGGGCGGCGAGTCGAGCGCATCGCCGAGTTCGGCGAGCGGGACCTGGAGCAACGTCAGGTCGGCGTGGTGGCCCGGGGCGAGAGTTCGGGGAATGTGCGGCCGGGCGGCGGTGCCGAAGAACAGCGACAGCGCGGTGGCCGGGGACAGGGCCTCGGCGTCCGGTCGGCCGAGCCCGCGATCGGTGGCGGCGCGCACCACCGCCCACGGATCCGGATCGCCGAACGGCGCGTCGGTGCCGGCTGCCACCCCGACGCCCGCGGCGAGTAGCGAACCGAGCCGCCACAGATCGGGCCGGTCCTCGGCAGGCACCTCGCGCGCGTACTGGGCAGCACGCTCGATCAGGAAATGCGGCTGGGTGATGACCGGAATATCGTTGCGGCGCAACCAGGTCAGCACCTCGGCGGGAACCACGGCACCGTGTTCGATGCGGTCGCCGGGCACCACGCCCGCCAGGTCGAAGGCGGCCATGGTCAGAATCAGCTGCACCCGCGTGACACAGTGCACCGCCGCGGCCCGGCCCGCACCGTGCAGCCGGCGCAGCCGCACGACGAAAACGTCGAGGTCGGGTAGTGCGGTGTCGTCGAGCAGAATTTTGGTGGGGCCCAGACGGAATCGCTCGACGTGCGGATCCTCGATATCGGGCTCGGCCATGCAGTAGACGCGTTGCACGATGCGCCCGTCCAGCACGGCGGCGGCGAGTGTGCCGACCTCGGGACGGGTGAGATCCGGTGTGGCATCGGTGAATCCGGTGATTCCCCGCGTCGCTGCCGTCGCCGAGATCGGTGCCGGATCGGGCGCCAGGCCACCGAGCCGGTCGCCGAGCCAGGTGTCCATCCGCCACAACCGGCCCGTGGCGCGGCCCTGCGGATCACGCTCCACTCCCGGCAGAGGGCAGTTGTCGACATCGAGCAGTGCGCAGGCGCTGGAGTCGAGGATCCACAGCGCGCCGGAACGATGCTGCACCCGCACCGGCCGGCCCACCTCCATGCGATCCAGCGCCCACCGGTCGATGGCCCCCGCGACGTCGTCGTGGTAATCCACGGCCCGGAGCCAGGTGTGACCCGGTGTTCGGTGCGCGGCGTCGCGCAAACGGTCCGCCAGCGCGCGGGCACCGCGAATCCGATCCGGCCCCACCGGAATCGACTCCGAGCGCGCGGCCAGTGAGCGCAGATGGATGTGGTGATCATGCAGGCCCGGAACCAGCCACCTACCGCGTGCGTCGATATCCTCCTCGCCGGCCCGGGGCCGCAGACCACGCCCGCATTCGATGATGGTGCCGCGTTCGCAGCGGATATCGGTATGGGCACTGCCGAAGACGACGGCATTGCGGATCAGCATGCGACACCACCCGGAAATACAGCCGCGGCGCGGGCCTGCGCGGAGCGCGGGGACAGGACGGCCTGAGTGGTCGCGGTGTGCGCGCACCGGACCTGCCAGCGCCCGTCGTGGGTGAAGACCCGGTGCGGACCAGGGCAGCGTGGTGGCGCGGTGGCGAAGGCGGCCGTGACCGCGCGCATCGAGACGTCGGCCAGGACACCGCCCCGGCCCGCACGGCCGCGCAGACCGCCAGCGCCGCGGCGATTCCCGACAACGGGTCGCCGATCGCGTCCGCGCAGAACACCGGCATGCCGTATCCGGTGCCGACGAGCCCGCCGGCGACGGCGGCGTCGTCGCCGAAGGCCACCCGCATCGGCTCGGACCGGCCGTAGCCGGTGAGGCCGACCCAGATCTGGCCGGCCCGCAGCCCGCGCCGGTCGGGTCCGAGCCCCAGTTGCGCCAGCGCGCGCGGCCGCGACGCCTCGATCACGATATCGGCGGCCGCCAGCAGTGCCGCCAATTCTGCCCGGCCGGAATCGGTTCGGAAGTCGACCGTGCGGAATTCGTGTCCGGCGTGCAGCGTGCCGAAGAAGTGGTGATCCGCGCGGGCACCGTCGGGCCGGTGCGGACTCTCCACTTTGATCACCCGCGCGCCGGCGCGGCCCAGGATGTGGGCGCACAGCGGGCCCGCCCACATCGAGGACAGGTCCACCACCAGCCGGCCGGTCAGTTCGCGCCGGGGCGTCGGCGCCGCCAGCCGGGACAGCTGCCACGGCGGTGCGCACGGATCGGCCGCGGCCCCGGCCGGCGGAAGGGCGGCGGCCGGAACGCCGAGCAGCTGGGCGCGGTTGGCGAGCTCGGCCGCGGTGACCTGAACGGCGAACTGCGCCACTACCTTCCAGTGGTCGTCGGTGCGGTAGGCGCCGATGATCGCGGGGACGGCGGCGATGTCGTCGGCGCGGGACAGCGTCAGTGCGCACCAGCCGTCGACGGTGCGCAGCAGGCGGGTGGACCCGCCCGCCGAGCGCGTGCCCGCGCGCCGGAAACCGTGGTCGACGGCGCGCACGGTAAGTACCGGACCGGGAGCCAGCGTGACCGCACGGCCCAGCGCGGCGGTGGTGCGCGCGAGCAGGTCCAGCGCGTCACCCAGCCGTGCGAAGGCGGGAGCGGGGGAGATGTCGGGCGGCCCGCCCGCGGGACCGGTGAGGTCCATGGCCCCCGACGCCGCCCACCTGCGGACCTCGCACTCGTACGGGGACGTGTCGGCCGCGCGCGCCGGCCAGAATTCGGATACCCGATGCGGCAGCGCGGCCGGTGGGGATTGTGCGGCTGGGTGATTCATCTCCGACCTCCTCGGCGAGGGGTGTTCGCGGCCGTCGCTACGACGGCCCGCCGGTGGGCTCGATGCGATCCACCAGACCCCAGCGCAGGGCGGTGTCGACGTCGATGGTGGCGCCGGTGAGCATCGCCCAGGCGGCACGCCAGCGCCCGATCCGGCGCGGCACACTGACCGTGCCTCCCGCGCCCGGGACCAGCCCCATACCGACCTCCGGGAAGCGGAACCAGGTGCCCGGCGCCGCGGTGACGATGCCACCGAACGCGGCGATCTCGGCACCCGCGCCGACACAGGCGCCGTGGGTGTGGATGCGCAACCGGGCGGACAGGCGGTCCAGCACTCGCCACGGCGCCCGGTCCAGTCGCACCAGATAGGCCGCCACCGGGTCTGTCGCACAACCGAATTCGGCGAGATCTCCGCCGCTGCAGAAGGCCGGCCCCGCACCCGCGAGGTGCACCGAGGTGATGGTCGGGTCGGCCTCGGCCACCTGTGCGGCCGCGAGCAATTCCTCGCGCAGGGCCGCGCTGAGCGCGTTGCGGCGCTGCGGACGATTCAGCACGATGTCGAGTTCGGCACCCGAGCGTTCGATCCGTACCAGCTCGCCGGGCTCGTCGTCCGGGATGCGGGCGGGTCCGCGAGCGGCCAGCCACGCGTGGAACTCCGTGCCGCTCAGCAGCATCGAGTAGACCGCCGCTTCGGCGGCCAGCGCCGGGAGGGTGGGCAGCGCGGGCGTCTGACGCAGCAGGTGACCGCAGGCCAGCGCCGCCCGGGGCGTGTGATCGATGGCGGCGGCGAGTATCTCGATCGCGGCGGCGCGATCGGTCACGGTGACCATGCGCCGATCGCGATGCGCAGACTCGCTCACCGTGACGGTCGCCGCATCGAGAATCGGATGCAGCCGGGCGGGAACCGTCTCGCCGGCGACGGCGACGGTGAGTGCCGCTGCGGCGGCGATCGAGGCGGCGACCTCGGCGATGTGTCCGGGACTCGAGTGCCGCAGTCCGTCGACGTCGACGACCGTGAGCGGCTGCCGTGGCTTCCCGTCGTGGTCCAGGCTCAGGTCGGCGAATCGCAGGTCTGTGTCACCAGCGCTGGTGGTCATCGGCACCGCCGTTCTGTGGGGCCGCGAGTATTCGCGGGCAACCGGATTCGTTACCGCAGTTGGTCTTTCCTCACCTTTCCGGTCGCGTTGAGGGGTAATTCGTCCAGGAACACCACCGCGCGCGGCGCCTTGTACCCGGCCATGTTCTCGCGACTCCAGGCGATGAGCTCGGCCTCGGTCACCGGTGCGCGCGTGACGACGAATGCCTTGCCGACCTGGCCCAACCGCTCGTCGGGGATACCGATCACCGCCGCCTGCACGACCGCCGGATGCTGCAGCAGAAGACCCTCGATCTCGGCGGGGTAGGCGTTGAAGCCGCCGACGATGAACATGTCCTTCTTCCGTCCGATGATCCGCAACCGGCCGCCCTCGTCCAGGGCGCCCAGATCGCCGGTGTGCAGCCAGCCCTCGGCGTCGATCGCCTCCGCGGTGGCCGCCGGATCGTCGAGATAGCCCTGCATGACGGTGTAGCCGCGCAGCAGCACCTCACTGTCGGCGGCGATGCGGACTTCCACACCGTCGCACGGAGTTCCGGCGGTCGTCGCGATCTGCTCGAAGGTGTCACCCGGGCGCGACGCGGTCGCGGTACCCGCCTCGGTCAGTCCGTATCCGGTCATGATCGAACGGAACGGCAGTTCGGTCTTCACCCGGCGGATCAGCTCCACCGGGATGTCGGCCGCGCCGGTGACCGCGGACCGCAGCGACGACAGGTCGTAGCGTCCGCGCGCCTCCAGCAATGAGTGGTAGAGGGTGGGCGGACCGGGCAGCATCGTGATCCGTTCGCGCGCAACGAGTTCGCAGACACGGTCCACATCGAACACCGGCACCGGCAGGATCGTGGCTCCGCGGATGAACGACGCCAGCACGCCGGCCTTGTAGCCGAAGGTGTGGAAGAACGGATTGACCGCCAGATAGCGGTCACCCTCGCGCAGATCCGCCAGCTCACACCATTCGGTGTAGAGCCGCAGATTCTGGCGGTGGTTCATCATCACGCCTTTGGGGCGGCCGGTTGTCCCCGAGGTGTAGATAATGTCGGAGATATCGGTCCCGGCCACCTCGCGTTCGAAAGGTGAACCGCTGGACAGGAATTCGGAGGCGAGGTCGATCACCGGCACACCCGCGGGCCCGCTGAGTTCGCGCCCGAGGAAGCCCTGCTGGACCAGCAGGAGCTTGGCGCCGCTGCGGCCGATCACATCCGCTGCCTCGGCCGCCTGGAAGCGCGTGTTCACCGGGACCAGCACCCCGCCCGCGGTGAGCAGGCCGAAGGCGGCCACGATCCAGTCGGCGGAATTCGGCGCCCAGATCGCGACCCGGTCGCCCTTGCCGACCCCGGCCTCCGCGAAGGCGCCCGCGGCCCGGCGCACCCGGTCGACGATGTCGGTGTAGCTCAGCCGCAGATCGCCGTCTACGACCGCCTCGGCGTCACCGAAGCGGTCGGCGGAGGAGGCGACCATCTGCGGGATGGTCTCCCAGCGCGCCGCACCGCTCATACCTTCAGCAACCTCGCCAGGTTGCCGCCCATGATCTTCTCCTGGTCGGCCAGCGGCATATCTTTGATCTCGTTGATGTAGCGGGCCGGTTCGGCCAGGCCCTCCGGATGCGGGTAGTCCGAGGCGAACAGCACGTTCTCCACGCCGATCAGTTCGGCGATGGCCTGCAGATCCTCTTCCCAGAACGGGCTGACGTGGATGCTGCGCTTGACCGCCTCGACCGGATCCTGGAAGCCGAAACCCTCCGGCGCCTTCTTGTACACGTCGTGCAGATTCTCGAGCAGCGGGGCCAGCCAGGAGGCGCCGTTCTCGATGACGGCCACCTTCAGTTCGGGGTGGCGGAACAGCGCGCCGTGGCACACCCACGAGGCCACGGCGTCCTGGATCGGCCGCCATTCGGTGGTCATCCGGAAGGTGTTGGTCTTGAACGGCAGCATTTCCAGGTTGCTGCCCTCCCATTCGGCGTTGAACCGCGAATAGCCGCTGTCGGAGGAGTGCATCGTGACGAGGACGTCGTGCTCGACCACGCGCTTCCAGAACGGGTCGAATTCCGGCAGCGCGAACGAGCGCGGCCCGCGCAGCCCCGGAACCGGAGCGGGGCGCACCAGAATCGCCTTGGCGCCGTGTTCGACACACCAGTCGAGCTCCTCGATCGCCTTCTCCACGATCGGCAGGCTCACCACCGGCACGGTGAAGATGCGGTCCTGGTAGGTGAAACCCCATTCCTCGAGCAGCCACTGGTTGAGCGAATGCACCACGGCGTGAATGAGATCGGGGTGATGGCGCATGCGCTCCTCGATGAGGCTGGCCAGCGTCGGGAACATCAGCGTGCGGTCGAGCTGGAGTTCGTTCATGAGTTCGAGGCGCGGGCCCGGCTCGTGGAACGCGGGAATCGAACGCATCGGCTTACCGAAGATCTCCCGGCGGCTCTTACCCTCGGGATTGCCGTTCTTGAAGTACTCCTCCATCGCGCCGGGCCGCGCGACCACCTCGAAGGTGGGGTTGGGGATGTACTCGCTGATCTGGCCGAGAACCGCGATCTTGGTGCGGCCGCCCAGTTCCACGTACTGGATGGCGCCCTCGAACTCCTTCGGCAGGTACCGGGTGAGGGCCTCTTTGGTTTCGTACAGGTGGTTATCGGCGTCGAAGAGCTGATACGGCAGCTCGATCTTCGTCATAAGAGTCTCCTTTGTTCGTTATGAGAATCATATTCTCAGTTTTTGCGCGTGGCAACGGCCTGCCCCGCGACGGCAGCGCGCACGCGGTACTTCTGGACCTTGCCGCTCGGCGTGCGCGGAAAGTCGTCGACGATGTGCAGTTCCTCGGGCCACTTCTGCTTGGCCAGCCCGGCCGCGGCCAGATGCGCCTGCACATCGGCCAGCGTCGGAGTGGTGGTGCCGGGCCGCAGCCGCACCACCGCGGCGGCATGTTCGATGAGCCGTGCGTCGGGCGCGGCGACGACGACCGCTTCGGCGACGGCGGGCATGCGGTGCAGAACGTCTTCGACCTCGACCGCGCTGATGTTCTCGCCGCCGCGGATGATCAGGTCGGTGGTGCGGTCGGTGATGGTGAGATAGCCGTCCTCGTCGAGGTGGCCGACATCGCCGGTGCGGTACCAGCCCTGGTCGTCGAACGCGGCGGCGGTCAGTTCCGGATCGGTGTAGCCCAGGCACAGATCCGGTCCGCGACTGAAGATCTCACCGTCGTCGGAGAGCCGGATCTCCACGCCCGGCAGCGGGCAGCCGTCGGTGTAGAGGCGTTTGTCCTGCGGATCGGTGCAGTCGGAGCCGGTGATGGACGGATGTTCGGTACTGCCGTAGGCGCGGTAGGCGATGATGCCGAGGTCGGTGAGCCGGGTGGTCACCGCGGCCGGCACCGAACTTCCGCCCAGCCCCGCGTATTTCATCTGCCGCAGATGTGCGTCGGTGAACGACGGATGGTCGAGCAGGCTGGTCAGGTAGTAGGGCACACCGCCCGCCACGGTGGCGCCGACATCCGACATCAGCGCCAGGATCCGGCCGGGATCCCACACATCCACCAGGTTGATCTCCGTCCCGTCGAGCACCGGGATGAGCAGGGCGTTGACCATGCCGATGAAATGCCCGACCGGTGCGGCGGTGAGCTGGGCGCCCAGATCGGGTGGGTAATGCGCACTGAGCTGGCGCGTTTCGAAGCCGAGGGTGCGGTGGCTGTGGATCACGCCCTTCGGGTCGCGGGTGGTGCCGGAGGTGAAGGCGATCAGCGCGGGGGAGTTCGGGGGCACCGTGACTATTCCGGGCATCGGCTCGTCGTCGAGCAGGGTGTCGAAGTCGCGGCCCACCACGCCGACGATCTGCACCCGCGCGCACAGATCGGACTGAAACTCCAAGGCGCCGAAGCGTTCCGCGGTGACGAACACCTTCGGGCGCACGGCGTCGAGGATGTAACCGAGTTCCTTGCGGCCGTAGAAATGCACGATCGGCACCAGGGTGGCCCCGAGGAAGGAGGCGGCCCAGAACGTGGCCGCGGCCTCCATCCAGTTGGGTAGCTGGAAGGCGACCACATCGCCGGGGCCCACACCGCGGCGGCGCAATCCGGCGGCGAGCCGGCGGGCGATGTGCTCGACCTCGCGCACCGTGCCCGACCAGGGGCGCAGCTGGGAATGCACCCGGAACGGGACCTCCGGTGCGTCGGCCAGGCCGCGCGCCAGCATCTCGCCCAGGGATTCGCGCGTCCACCAGCCTCGGGCTTCGTATCGATCGACCAACTGCTGCGGGATCTTTCGCATGGCTCAGCTCCAATGCCCGACGAAATGGGGAAGGCCGGGTGTCCGGACCCGAATACGGAGATGATATTCTCAGATTTGGAGAAGCAACATATCCAGAACGGAGAACGTGGGATGGTCGACCTCGAAGTGGACGGCGGGATCGCGGTACTGACCATCAACCGTCCGCAGGCGCGCAACGCCATCGCGCCGGAGACGATGGACCAGCTCGATGCCGCGATCGATGCCGCGGCCGGTGCCCGGGTGCTGGTCGTGCGCGGCGCGGGAGAGCGCGCGTTCGTCTCCGGTGGAGATCTCAAGCAACTGGCCGCGATTCGCACCGAGGACGGTGCGGCCCAGATGGCGTGGCGGATGCGCGGCATCTGCGATCGGCTCGCCGCGTTCCCGGCCCCGGTGGTCGCGGCCCTCAACGGTCACGCCCTCGGTGGCGGCGCGGAATTCGCGGTGGCCGCCGACATCCGGATCGCCGCCGACGACATCACCATCGGGTTCAATCAGGTGGCGCTGGCGATCATGCCGGCCTGGGGTGGGGCCGAACGGCTCACCCAGCTGGTCGGGCGCAGCCGTGCTCTGCTGCTGGCCGGTACGGGGACCGTCCTGACCGCCGCCGAGGCGCAGCGGTACGGCCTGGTGGATCGCGTGGTGTCGCGCGCCGATTTCGAGCAGGAGTGGCGATCGCTGGCGACCGCGCTGGCCCACCCGGCCTCGGAGCCGATCAAGCGGGTCGTCTCGGGTGCCACACCCGACGAAGCGGTGGAAGCCTTTGCCCGGCTGTGGGTTTCGGACGAACACTGGATAGCGGCCGACCGGGTGCTCAACCGCGGCTCGGGTCGCGGCTCCACCGCGCGAGTCTAGGAACTGTGCCACGTCGAGACGGTTCTGGCGGACAGTCGGGCGTGGTTTGCCGGACTCACCGGCGGTCAACACTATGTTTCGGCCTCGTCGGCCTGGTTCCGGCGGGGCCGTCATTGCTGTCTGCCATCGGAATGACCTGCGCCATACCGGCGCAGAAGGAGGATACGTGCGCATCATCACCACCGGGATCGCCACCGCGGCACTGACCGTCGCCGCGCTGGCGGGAGCCGGCGCCGCGGCGGCCGACGACGACCCGGGGTTCAACCCGCCCAAGGAGATCGTCACCGTCGACATCAATCTGCTCGGATGCTCGATCGGCGCCGGGCTCGGCGCGCAGCTGGTTCCCACACTGAGCGCCGGCGGGTTCGGCGGTCCGGTGGGTATCGACGCGGGACTGGCCTCGCGGCTGCGTAGCGCGGGCTGCCTGCCCTGGCGCTGACGGCGCGAATTATTCGGTCGCGCTGTCGATTTCGGTGATGGCGTGCACCGGGCAGTCCAGCAGTGCCCGGTGCACGCCGTCGCGATCTGCGGGCGGGACGGCGCCGTCACCCTCCAGGGACGCGTACCCCCAGTCGTCGAGGGAGAAGTACTTCGGCGCGTGTTTGGCGCAGGTGCCGAAACCGTCGCAGACGGTGCGATCGAGTCGAATCTTCACAGTGAGGTCACCACTTCCACATCGAAGGGCCGGACGGCGGCGAACGGTGTGGTCGAACAGATCGCGCAGCCGCCGACGAGGTGGCGCGCCACCGCCTCCGGGAATTCGTCGAGCAGGGTCCGGGCCGCGTTCGTCGCGGCATCGAGAGTTCCGCAGGCGCCGCGCCCGCGCAGGACGGTCGACCAACGACGCAGCCGGTCCAGATCGGCGGCCTCGGCGCCGCCGTCGCGCAGCGCGGAGGCGACCGCGCTCATCGCCGCGGTGCCGTTGAAACACGAGCCGCACTGGCCGGCGTTCTCCCGGTCGAAATATTCGAGCACCGACGCCGCCACCGCTACCGGGCAGTCGTCGGGCGTGAGCAACGCGACCGCCCCGCAGCCCAGTCCCGTCCCCATCGCCCGCAACGTCTCGTGATCGAGCCGGGCGTCGAGAATGCGGCTGTTGGTGAGGCCGTTGAAATAGCCGCCCAGCAGCGCGCCGTGCACCCGTTCCGCGGCGACGCCGTGCAACTCGAGTAACGCACGGAACGAATAGCCGTGCGGCAGTTCGTAGATGGCCGGTTCGCGTCCGGCTCCGGTGACGGTGGCCAGGAAAGTGCCCGGTGAGTCCGCTGTGCCCACGGTGCGGAAAGCCGCCGCGCCGAAGCGGTGAATCCAGGCCAGCTGGGCGAGGGTCTCCACATTGCTCACCAGGGTGGGGCGTCCGCCGACACCGGCCGCGTACGGACGCGGTGGCTTGTCGGTGGGTGTGGCCGGCCCGCCGTCGATCGCGCGCACGGCCGCGGTTTCCTCCCCGGCCACGTATCCGGCGGCGACGGTGACGATCTCCGTCGGCACCGGCAGTTCGGCAGGGCCGAGCTCGGCCATCGCGGCGGCGACGGAATCGGCGGCCCGGTCGTCGGAGACATACACCACGGTGCGGTCGGCGCCGAGAATCGTTGCGGCGGCGCGCAATCCGTCCAGCACCAGATGCGGGCGCCGGCGCAGCAACCAGCGATCCTTGCCCGAGGCCGGTTCACCTTCCTCACCATTGGCGACGACCACCGGACGCACCCCGGCACCGCAATGCCGTTGTATGGAGAGCAGTTTCGTGCCCAGCGGAAAGCCCGCGCCGCCGCGCCCGCGCAGGCCCGACTCGACGATCCGGGCGAGCAGCCGCGCCGGATCCTCGATCGGCGCGTACCCGCCGCTCGCCCGGTAGGCCGCCGCCGACTCGGTGCCCGCGCCGCCGCCGGTGATTCGCGGCGTGGTTCCCGGCGGTGCGCCGACTATCGAATTCGCGATCGCATCCATCGATCCGTCCTTCGGAATATCGTCCGCCGCCGAAAAGCGCCGGCGCGGAAATGGCTGTGCCTACAATCGGCGGCATGCGTACCGCAGTAATTCGTGTCGATGTGGATCCCGCCGGGGAACTGCCGCACGCGGAATTCGGGAAGAAGATATCCGCGCTGATCTCTCACGCTGCGAAATCCGGAATATCGGTGACCGCGCCCGATATCGATCGGCTTCCTGCGCGCCGCCGCGAAATCCAGGTGCTGATCGACGGTGACGACGCGGCCGCCTCGCGCGAACACGCGGTGGGAATGTGTGCCGATATCTTCGGCCCCGCCGTCCGGCCCGGGGCGGTCACCTTCGTCAGCCGGGGAACCGACGACGACGCCCACGGTGTCCTGGCCGGATTCGGCATCACCGGAGAGATCGATCGCAGCTGCGACGCGGCCGGCTTCGACACCCTCACCGTCCGCCTGGCACGCACCGATCTGGAGCGCATCCCGGAGAGCCGGATCCAGACCGCGCTCGAGGCGGCGACCAACTCGGAGGTGGTCATCGTCACCGGCACACCGTGATTCGCCGACTTTCACCGTTACTGCCGCGCGAAGTCCAGGATCGCCGGCGCGGCCAGCACCCAGGTGTCGAAGATGTTGCCCTCTCCCCGCGCGCGCGCCTTCTGACCCTGCTGCCAGGCGTCCTCGGGCCACGGCGGATCGATCAGGATCGAACCCTCGATCAGGCAGTGCACTTCCATCGATGTCCGCTTGGGATGGTCGATATCGTGCTCACCTCCCCGGATGATCAGCGTCGGAATCTTCAGCTTCGAGAACTCGTAATCGGTCACACCGGGAATCGTCTGACCCGGTTTCGGAACATAGGCGTCGAGCCAGCGCAACATCTGCGCCTGGAATTCCTCCGCGTCCAGCGCCAGCAGCCGGTCCTTGTTCTTCGGATTGTCCTGAATCCGCTCCTGCCATTCCGGCAGTTCGATCAGACCCTCGATGCCCTTGATCTTCGCCGCGGTGATGTTGGGAATGATGTAATGCGAACCGAGCGCGATCAAGCCGTAGTTGCCGCCGACGATATTCCACACGATCAGCTTCGTCGCGATCTCCGGATACAACATCGCCGTGAGAATCGAATCGCGCGCACCGCCGGAACCGCCGGCGATGATCACCGGGCCAGTGTCCAGATGTACGAGCAGATCGTGCAGCACCTCGGCACGCATATGCGATTCGGTGGGACCCCAGAACGCGACCTCGCTGCGCCCGCAATTGGGCCGGTCCCACAGCAGGACGCGGTGGCCACCGGCGACCAGGGCCTCGGCCAGCGGCCGCAACCCCGGAATTTCGATGCTGAACCGGCCACCGGGAGTGAGCACGATCAGCGGACCGGATTCGCCCAGAATTTCGTAATAGACCTCACCACCGCGGATTTCGGCGATCGGCATGGACAGACCTCCTCGTCTGTATCGGATCAAGCGGTGACCAGAACGTCGTTGCCGACCACCCGCACGGGATAGGTGCGGATACTCCATTCCGGTTTCACCGCGGTGGTGCCGGTGGCGAGTTCGAATCCCCACTGGTGCCACGGGCAGTAGATGTATTCGCCGCCGCGCACACTGACCGCGTCGCCGGGCACCGATTCGTCGACCGCGGTCAGTCCCCGGGTGCGGCCCGCACACAGCGGCCCGCCCTCGTGCGGACAGTAGTTGGCGATGGCGTAGAAGGTGCCGTCGACGTTGTAGACGCCGACGCCGTGGCGGCCGATCGGTACGAGTTTGTGTGTGCCGGGCGGTATTTCGTCGACGGTGGCGACGGCGTGCTCACGTCCCTGCGGTAGCCGCGGTGTGGCGGCGAGATCGTCGCTCATCTCAGAACACCCGCACTTGCCCGGGCAGTACCGGCACGGTATCGGGCACAGTGGCGTAGGTCTTCAGCCCGTTGCCGAACATCACCGCCTCGCGGGTGTGCTCGGGCAGGTGTTTGACCAGCCAGCGCGGATCGTCGAAGGTCCAGTGCGGATAATCCGAGGAGAACAGCAGGATCTTCTCCGCCTCCATCCACTCCAGCGCCCGGGTCAATTCCGTCTTGTCGTCGGGATAGTCCAGCGGCTGAGTGGTGAACTTGATGTGTTCCTTCACGTACTCCGAAGGCTTGCGCTTGATCTCGACCCACGGTTTACGTGTCTCGTAGATCGCGTCCATCCGCCACATCAGCGGCAGGATCCAGGTGAACGCGTGCTCGACCAGGATGACCCGCAGCGCGGGGAAGCGGTCGAAGACGCCGTCGAAGATCAGGCTCATCACCTGATTCATCGCCAGCAACGAGTAGGTGACCATGAAATCGTGGTTGTAGCTGGGATATCCGACCGGCGGCATCGGCAGCATCTCGAAGTTCCCGCGGGAGAGGTGGCAGGCCACCGGCAGGTCGTGCTTCACCGCGGCCGCCCACACCGGGTCGTACATCGGATCGCCCCACGCCGGCCGCGGTTCCGCGCGGATGAGGATCTGTGCCATGTAGGGATGTCCGGCCCACTTCTCGATTTCGCGGACGGCGCCGGCCGGATCCTCGGCCGCCGCGCTGATGGAACCGCGGTAGCGCTGGTGCCAGTTGTTGTGGCCGTCGAGCCAATCCTGGTCCAGCCAGGTGTTGACCGCCGCCGCGGCCGCCGAGGTCGCCTCGGGCAGCCGGGCCTGATGCAGTCCCGGCTCGAGGATGGCGATATCGGAACCGGCGCCCATGATGAGCTGCCGGAACAGGGTGTCGGGATCGCTGCCCGGGAAACCGCCGTCGGGTGTGAACGCGTCCACGCGCATCGCGTAGGCGTAGGCGAAGTCGGGGGCGTCGTAGAAGATGGTGCTGCCGACCTGGCGATTGAGAAAATACTTGCTGCGGAACGGTTCGGGGTACAGTTCCGCGAGCCGTCCCGGCCGGGGCACCGGGTGGACATCGGAGTCGACCACCCGCACCGCGACCCGATCCGAGCTCGGAACCCGCTCGCGTACTTCGGTATTCGCCTGCGTCATGGGTATCCCTTTCGATTCCGTTGCCGATTACCGCGTCGTCGCCGCGACGGGAATGTCGATGCCGTACAGTCCGGCGGCATTGCGCCACAGCACCTTCTCGCGCTGGGCGGCAGTCAGCGCGGACGGCAGCCGCGCCGGATCGTCGAGTTGCCAGTGCGGATAGCTGGAACCGAACATCACCATGTCGTCCTTACCGGTGAATTCCAGCCAGTCCCCGGCGAAGTCGACATCGCCGGGACCGTCGAGCCGGCCTTGGACGAAGTAGATCGAACCGGGGAGGTAGTCGCTGGGCATGCGCGGCGCCCACGGCGTCTGCTCGAGGTGCGGACGGCCGAAGGTGTCCATCCGCCACATCATCGGGGTGAGCAGGTCGGCGGCGCCGTCGGCCCATACGAAGCGCAGATCGGTGAAGCGTTCGAAAACTCCCTCGGCGATCATGTTCATCTGGTGGTAGAGGTAGTTCAGCGCCATGAAGCCGAGGTACTGCTCGTAGGTGCGCGGATGTCCGGACGGGGTGGGCGGATAGGCCACGCCGGAACCGGATTCGATGTGCACGGCGACGGGTAGACGCGCGGCCGCCGCGGCCTCCCACAGGGGCCAGAACTGCGGCTTTCCGTACAGTTCGCGGGACTGCAGCGGAATGCCGACCTGCACTACCCGCGGATGGGAACCCCAGCGTTCGATCTCACGGACCGCCCCGGAGATGTCTTCCGGATTCACCCGTAGCGTGCCGCGGTAGCGGTCGGCGTAGGCGCCGGAGTCCAGCCAGCGCGAGATCATCATCTCGTTGTGCGCACTCGCGATCGCCGTCCCCAGGTGGCGGTCGGGCATGATGCCGCGAGTCATCGGATGCAGGATCGCGATATCTGCGCCGCGCTCGCCGAACAGCACCCGCCCGACGGCGTCGGGCTCGGAGCCGGGACATCCGCCGTCGGACAGGACGGTGCCCGGCGCGTATTCACCGCCCGGCGCGCCGTACCAGTCCATCTCGACATCCGGGTAGCCGCGGGCGCTGTACGGTTCGCGCAACCAGGTGCGCAGTTCGGCATTGCCCTGGAAGAAGATGTGCACACTGGCGTCGATCAGCGCACTGGTGCTGCCGTCGGGGAGGGTGATCATCGGCCCTCCCGCGGAAGATGCCGGGGCGCTGAGAGGTTCGATCTCGGCGTGGTGGAACGGATCGGCTCGGGATGGTCGGTCATGCGGGCTCCGTTGCGGGAAGTCGGCGCGTTCGCGGGCTGCCGTCGGTCCGGCGGCCGGGGAGAGTGCCCGGAAAGCGGTGCGAACGGACCGGTGCGCATTCGCCCGGGCGAACTCGTGGGCGAACTCGCGAACCAAATATTTGTTCCGAAACTGTACGTCGAAACCCGGCCGGCGCACAAGGGCCGGTGTCCGGCGGTCAGGCGGCGGGGGCGGTGCGCGTGGCGCCGCACAGCAATGTCGCGCGCGAATGCGCGTGTGCGGCATGGATTCCCACGCGCGCGACCACCGGTGGCGGCATCCAGATCAGGTCGCGGACACAGGCCGACAATCGGCTCTTGGTCATCCCCTCGAGCGTGATCTCGCCATCGGCGCGGCCCTGATCGACAACGCTCGCGATCTGCCGGGCACGCCGGCGCAGCACCTCGATCACCTCGCTGGTGTCGGGGGGAGTGGAGCGGAACCAGGCGCGCTGGATCGCGAACTCGAGGTCGAAACGCTGCAGCGCGTTGAGATTGATCCAGGTGAGCGCGTCGAGCTTGGCGACGGCGGAGCTGTCGGTGGTGACGACGGCGGCGTAGGCGCGCGAGATCTCGTCGTGGAACGACCCCATGATCGAATCCAGCAGCGCCTGTTTCGATTCCACGGCCCGGTACACACTGCCCGCGCCCATTCCGGCGGCGGTGGCGATATCGCGCATGGTGGTCGCCTCGTAACCGCGGCGGGCGAATTCCATCCGCGCCACCGCGCGCAGCCGGGCGGTGCGGTCGTCGTCGCCGGTGTCGTCGGGCGCCGCCCAGGTGGCGATGCTGTCGTGCGCGGCGCGCAGGGCCGCCGAGCGATCGAGGGCGGCGGGGGAGGCCGGCCCGGCGGGGAGGCCGTCGAGCAGCAGCCGGCACACCACGGTCGCGACGCGATCGGCGGAATTCTCGCGATGCAGGACCGACAGGCCGATGTGCAGCATGGTCTGGCACAACTGTTCGGCCAGCACCGAGCGGTCCACGGTGGCGGCGAGGTATCCGTGCGCGGCGCCGGCGTCGAGCAGGGCGCGCATCGCCGCGATCGGCGCGGCCGGCGGATCGGCGGCCAGGGCGATCAGCGCGGTCCCGGCACCGGTATGTGGTTCGTAGATCGACAATTGCAGTGCCGCACGGTGTTCCAGGGCGCAGGCGGCGAGGGCGGTGGCGTACCCGTTCACGACATCGAAGGCATCGCCGGCGCTCCTGATCGCCGAGGGCGGCGGTGCGGACCGGGCCACGGCATCCAGCGCGGCGTGATAGCGCTCGAGCAGTTCGACCGCGATCGCTTCCTTCGAATCGAAGTGGTGGTACAGGCTGCCGGGCAGGATGCCGCAGGCGTCGGCGACATCCTTCACGTTCGTCCCGGCGTATCCCGCCGAAGCGAACAGGTCCGCGGCCGCGCGCAGGATCTCCGACCGTCGTGCGCTGTCGGCGCGGGCGGCGGCCGGTGCGGCGGGGATCCGGGTTCGTGGCATCTGCTCAGTGTGACCGATATGCCCGCCCGCGCGTTACGGTGACCCGGCCCGGGCTGCGCCGGCCGTCAGTCGTTGCGCGGGAAGCCCAGATTCAGTCCGCCGTGGCTCGGATCCAGCCAGCGGCTGGTCACGGCCTTGGTGCGAGTGAAGAAGTGGACGCCCTGCACGCCGTGCGCGTGGGTGTCACCGAACAGCGAGTTCTTCCAGCCGCCGAAACTGTAGTAGGCCATGGGAACCGGAATGGGCACGTTGATGCCGACCATCCCGACCTCGACCTCGTACTGGAACCGCCGGGCCGCGCCGCCGTCGTTGGTGAAGATCGCGGTGCCGTTGCCGTAGGGATTGCCGTTGATCAGGTCGAGGGCCTGCTCGTATCCGTCGACCCGCACCACCGAGAGGACCGGGCCGAAGATCTCCTCGCGATAGGCGGCCATCTCCGGGGTCACGTGGTCGAGCAGCGTCGGCCCGAGCCAGAAGCCTTGGGACACATCGATATCGGCGTCGGCGGTGCCGATCGCGCCGCGACCGTCGACGACGACGTAGGCGCCTTCGGCCTCCGCGGTGTCGATGGCGGCGGCGACCTTGTCGCGGTGCGCGCGGGTGACCAGCGGGCCCATGTCGGCCTCGCCGTGCCCGTCACCGAGGCGCAGACCGCGGGTCCGCTCGGCCACCCGGGCCACCAGGTCGTCGGCGATATCCCCGACCGCGACGGCCACCGAGATGGCCATGCAGCGTTCCCCGGCCGAACCGTATCCGGCATTGACCAGCGCGTCGGCGGCCAGGTCCAGATCGGCGTCGGGAAGGATCACGGCGTGGTTCTTGGCACCGCCGAGGGCCTGTACCCGTTTACCGGTCGCGGTGGCGGTGGCGTAGACGTACTCGGCGATCGGAGTGGAACCCACGAAGGAGACCGCCTTGATCGCCGGATCGAGCAACAGCGCGTCCACGGCCTCCTTGTCACCCTGCACGACGTTGAAGACGCCGGGCGGCAGTCCGGCCTCCTTCCACAGTTCCGCCAGCCACAGTGCCGCCGACGGATCCTTCTCGCTGGGTTTGAGCACGACGGTGTTGCCGGTGGCGACGGCCAGCGGGAAGAACCACATCGGCACCATGGCCGGGAAGTTGAACGGCGAGATGATCGCGACCGGGCCCAACGGCGCTCGCACCGAGTACGCGTCCACGCCGGTCGAGACGTTCTGAGTGAAACCGCCCTCAACAAGATGCGGTATGCCGCAAGCGAATTCGACCACCTCCTGGCCGCGGGAGACCTCGCCGAGGGCGTCGGAGAACACCTTGCCGTGTTCGGCGGTGATCAGTCCGGCCAGTTCGGATTTGCGGGCGTTGAGCTGTTCACGGAAGCGGAACATGATCGAGGTGCGCCGCGTAAGAGATGTGTCGCGCCAGTCGGGGAAGGCGGCCGCCGCCGACTCGACGGCGGCACGGACCTCGTCGCGTCCGGCCATGGCAACGGTTCCCGTGACCCGGCCGGTCGCGGGATCGGTCACCGGGGCGGTGCGCGCGGCGACGCCGGGCCGGTGACCGCCGTCGATCCAGTGTCCGATGTGGGTGAGGTCGGTGACGGCGGTGGGTTCGATCGTGCCGGTCACGCCCGCACCCCCGCGTGCGCACCGGTCATGGTGGTCAGCGGCGCCGCGCCGTACCAGCCGCAGGGCAGACCGCAGCTGGCGGTGATCTCGACTTCGCGGCGATGATCGGCGAAGGTGCGGACGGTGCGGACCGCCTCCGCGGCGTAGCCGCAGCGCGGGCAGGTGCCGAAGTAGTCCAGTATCTGGACGACCGCGATATCGACGGGCGGCTGCATCAGTACCTCCGGGACACGAGTTGAGTTGTGCGGCAGTGGATTCGCGGAGACGCGCGGTCAGTCGAGGAACAGGTCCGGGATCGGCCGCCTGCCGCCGCCGTAGCCCGGCAGCGCGATATTCGCGCCCCGGGCGGCCGCGGCGATTGCGATGGCGAGGCCGATCTCGCGGCTTGCGCCGGAGACGGCCATGGTGCGGCCGGCCAACGGATATGCGGGCATGACGCTCCTCGGAGTCAGTCGTTCGCCTCTGATGGTATTGGCATTCTCTTTTTTTGCAAGTAACGTATTCAAGGATGAACGACGACGTCCAGACCTCTTCCGGCATCCCGCTCGCCCCGGTCTACGGCCCGGGCGAGCGCGTCGCCGAACCACCTGCGCCGGGCGAATATCCCTTCACCCGCGGCAATTTCGGCACCGGCTACCGCGGGCGACTGTGGACCTTCCGGCAGTACTCCGGTTTCGGCACCGCCGAGGAATCCAACCGCCGCTACCGCTATCTGCTCGATCAGGGCGGCACCGGCCTGTCGGTGGCCCTGGATCTGCCGACCCAATGCGGTTACGACTCCGACGATCCCGAGGTGAGCGAGGAGGTCGGCCGGGTGGGCGTGGCCGTGGACACCCTCGCCGACGCCGAGGTCCTGTTCGACTCGATTCCGCTGGACAAGATCAGCACCAGCTTCACCATCAACGGCACCGCCGCGATCCTGCTGGCGTTCTACGTGGCCGCCGCCGAGCGCAAGGGCGTCGCGCGCGCGACACTGACCGGCACCATTCAGAACGACATCCTCAAGGAATACGCGTCGCGGGGCACCTGGATCTGGCCGGCCCAGCCCTCATTGCGGCTGATCGCCGACACGATCGAATTCTGTGCCGCCGAGGTGCCGCGGTTCAACGCGATCTCGGTGGCGGGCGCGCACTTTCGCGATGCGGGCGCGACCGCGGTGCAGGAGATGGCGTTCACCCTCGCCGACGGAGTCGCCTACTGTGACACCGTGGTCGAGCGCGGCCGCATGAGTATCGACGACTTCGCGCCGCAGATCTCGTTCTTCTTCTACACCCACGGCGACTTCTTCGAGGAGATCGCGAAATACCGTGCCGGACGGCGTCGCTGGGCCACGCTGGTGCGGGAACGCTACGGCGCCACGACCGACCGCGCGTCGATGTTCCGGTTCGGCTGCGTCTCCGGCGGCGCCTCGCTGTACGCACCACAGGCGCAGAACAATCTGGTGCGCGTGGCCTACGAGGCGATGGCCTCGGTCCTGGGCGGGGTGCAATCGATGTTCACCGCCGCGTGGGACGAACCGTTCGCCCTGCCCAGCGAGGAATCGGCGACACTGGCGCTGCGCACCCAGCAGATCCTGGCCTACGAAACCGGCATCACGCGGGTGGCCGATCCGCTGGGCGGCTCCTATTTCGTGGAGGCGCTCACCGATGCGACCGAGGAGCGGATCGTCGAGATCATGGCGGATCTCGACGCGCACGGCGGCATGGTCCGCTGCATCGAGGACGGCTATCTGCAGGGCCTGATCGCCGACGAGGCCTACCGCGCCCACCAGGACATCGAATCCGGTGCGCGCCCGATCGTCGGGGTCAACAGATTCACCTCCGACGAACCCGCGCCCGAGATCGGCACCTACGAATTGGATGCCGCCGGAAGGGATCTGCAATTGAAGCGACTGGCCAAGGTCAAGGCGGACCGGGATTCCGGCGCGGTCGCCGCCACGCTGTCGGCGCTGTCACGCGCCGCCGAGGGAGACGAGAATCTGATGCACCGGCTCATCGACTGCGCCAACGCCTATTGCACGGTGGGGGAGATGACCTCCGCGCTGAAATCGGTGTGGGGCGAATTCCGGCAGCCGGTGGTGTTCTGATGCCCGCGCGCGTACTCGTCGCCAAACCCGGGCTCGACGGCCACGACCGTGGCGCGAAGATCGTCGCGCGCGCGCTGCGCGACGCCGGTTTCGAGGTCGTCTACACCGGCATCCGCCGCCGCGTCGAGGAGATCGTGTCGATCGCGGTGGCCGAGGATGTCGCGGTCGTGGGGCTGAGCATTCTCTCCGGCGCGCATCTCGGGCTCACCACCAAAGTGGTGGAGGGACTGCGCGCCGCCGACGCCGCCGATATCGCGGTCGTGGTCGGCGGCACCATTCCGCAGGCCGATGTGCCGAAACTCCTCGAGGCGGGCGCGGCGGCGGTGTTTCCCACCGGCACCCCGCTGGATCAGCTGGTGAGCGAGATACGCGCGCTCACCGCCACGGTGGCCGGGCCGCCCGAGCGGAGATGACCGCGACCCTGCGCCCGGCGCAGGTCACGGCGGGGCGAAGCGCCGGCATCACGCCGGTCACGGACACACTCGCCCGGGCGAGCGGAGCCGGGCTTTTCAGGCATTTCGGGCGCTGAAGGTGGAGGATTGCCACCACGATGTGGCGCCGGACGGCGGCCTGTGATGAACTCGTGCCCGTATTCACAGGTTGAGCACGGTCCCGGCTGACATAGTCTGAGCAGGCGAGTTCTGTTCAGGGCAGTTTCGGCGCCGGTCGCTGTCCGGGCGATCGCCGGCGAGAACGAACGGAACCGCAGTCGGCAGGGGCAGTCGAGGAGGTCGGCCGTGCACACAGCGGTGACGACGGCAATCACACGGCGTGAGTTGATGCGGCTCACGGGAATCACAGCGCATTCGGTCAGCCGGCGCGGCGGCCGTTCGCTCAATGCCGACGCGGTGTCGGGCTATATCGACTCCGCGGTCGGGCGCAGCGCCTTCGCCGTCGCCGACGGCATCGGCGATCATCTGCTGGCCGCGCGGGCGGCGCGCAGCGTGGCGCAGGTCGCGGCGCGGGTGGCCGTCGGTGGCAGCGCGGCCGCCGGAATCCTTGCCGCACAACAACAATTGCTGCGCGAATTCCCCGAACCCTCCGCCGACAGCGTGGTGGTCGTGGCCGTGTGCCCGACACCGGACCGCATCGACGGACCCTGTGATATCGCCTGGGTCGGCGACTGCCGGGCCTACCACTGGAACGGGCGAGTGCTGCATCAGATCACCAGCGACCACACCGTCGCCGAGATGATGAACGCCCGCGGCGTCACCGTCGCGCCCCGGATGCACCACATGGTCACGACCTCGGCGCGCACCGTGCGGCCGGACGCGGTGGGCCACGGCATCACCGGCACGGGCAACGGCCGCTGGCTGCTCAGCACGGACGGGGTGCACAAGACCCTGGCGATGACCGAGATCAAGCAGATCCTCGCCGACGCCGACTCCCCGTCGAGCGCCGCGGACGCCCTGGTCGAAGCGGCGATCACAGCCGGTGCCACCGACAACACCACCGCACTGGTCTTCGATCACGGCTGACCGGCGCGCACACCGGTCGCCGCCGCGACCAGGACCCGGCGCAGCGGCCACGGCAACTCGCGAAACAGCGCGGTCATCGCGGCGGCGGTGCCGCGCGGATCGGTGCGCCCGGACAGGTAGGCCCGCTGCAGGTCCGGTGGCAGGGCGAAGAAAGCGTCGAAGAACGCCGGAAGTTCGTGTGGCGGCAGCGCCAGCAGCGCCCGCAGTCCGGCCCTGCGCAGGGCGAACACCAGCCGTGCCGAGACCGGCCAGAGACTGCGACCGGTGGCGACGGCGTCGGCCGCGGCGAGTGCGGCGCCGACGCTGTAACCGGTCGCCGGATGCAGCAGTCCGCCCGCCGCCCCGAAGACGCCGTCGCGGGCCCGGCCGCCCTCGACCGGGAAGCGCACCCGTTCGACCGGGGCGTCCGCACCGAATTCGATTCCCCGGCAGCGCAATCGGTGTTCCAGCCGGCGTCGCAAATCGTCGAGGCCGATCGCCGGCCGCCCGGCCAGGCAGGTCTCCTCGAACAGCACTCGGTCCCCGCCCAGCGGGATCGTGTAAAGGAACGACGCCGGTTCGGCGGCGCCGGCACCGTTGTCGCGGGACCAGTCCATGAAGACGGCCGGTTCGCGATCACGGTGCAGCACAATGCCGTACGCGGTCTGCTCGGCTCGCCGGGCGTCGCGCGCCAGTCCGCGCGCGTCGACCACACGGCGCGCGGTCAGGATCCGGCCCGAGGCCAGCCGCACCCGCTCGCCTCGGTCGATATCCAGCACCCGGTCGGCGATCACCCGAGCCCCGGACAGGTCCAGAGCGTCCTGCAGCGCGGCGGTGCCGAAAACCTGGTAGGCGCGGGCGATGTCGACCTCGCGCGTACCGCGGGCGAGCGGTCGCTCGACCGTCGCGGCCACGACCCGGGCCGGTAACCAGTCCGGCAATTCGTCGGCCCAGGTGGCGTAGGTCGCGGGCCAGCGGCGCCACGGATGCGGATCGATCGCGGTCACGGCGAGTCCGTGGACGGCCGCGCGATGCGCCAGCGCCCGCCCCGCCGGGCCGAGCCCGCAGACGATGAGATCGGCACTCATGCCGCCATTGCAGCAGATCGACCGGCCGCGGTGTGCCCGCCCGTCGCATCACGGCGGGTGTGTCGGGTCCGGTAGGGTCGACCCACGATGCCCGGGGGGAGACCACGACCGCGGAGGGCGCTGCCCCGGGACGCGGAAGGTGGCAGCAGATGACGTATCCCCCCGGACCCGGGCCGTACGGTTACGGCCCGCAACAACCCCACGACGCGGGGTGGGGGCGCGACCCGAACCAGCCCGGCTCCGGCTGGGACGCGGCGCCCAGCGGGTGGGAGACACCGGGATGGGGTCAGCAGATGCCCGCCTCGAACTGGGGGCAACCCGCTCCCGGCGGCTACCCGACACCGCCTCCGCCGAAGAACAACACCGGGCTCATCGTCGGCATCGTCTTCGGCGTCATCGCGCTGCTGGTGATCGCGGGCGGCATCGTCGTGGTCGCGACGCGCGACTCCGGCAGCGACAACCAGGCCGCCGGAACCAGCACTCCCGCGCTCGTTCCCGCCACCACCGACGCCCGGACCACCACCGCCGCACCCACCACCAGTGCGAGTCCCGGGACCTCCGGCCGGCTGAGCTATCAGGAATACGGGCACGACTGGAACTTCAAGGCCGGCGATGTGGAACTGCACGCCGACTGGGTCGAGGGGCGCGATCATCCCAGCTGCGCCGATATCGAGGTCGGCGGCAAACTCACCTCGCTGGGCTGTCAGTACGCGGCGGAGATGGTGTACAAGGCCGAGGGTGGTTCGCTGATGCTGACCCAGTTCATCGTCGGCATGTCGAGCAGTGAGAAGGCCGCGGCCGCGCCGGACGCGTACACCGACGACGACCTGAAACTGCGGCCCGGCACCTACATCTCGAACTTCGCGACCGGCAAATGGAAGGACGACGCCGAAAAGCAGTTCCTCGTCATCACCTTCGCCACCGCCACCAGCTCGGTGGACGAGAACACCGTGAAGAAGTACCTGAAGTACCGGCACGACGACATCCTCGGCGCCCTCGCTTTCCGCTGACGTGGTGTGCGGCCGCCCGGCTCAGATACCGCCGGTCGCGAGCAGGCCGCCGTCGACCCGCACCACCTCGCCGGTGATCCACGCGGCCTGATCGGAGACCAGGAACCCGACCAGCGCGGCCACATCCTCGGGCGTGCCCAGGCGCCGCAGCGGATAGGTCGCGGCCACAGCCTCCTCGTTGTCGGTGACCAGCGCGTCGGCGAATTTCGTCTTGACCACGCCCGGCGCGACGGCGTTGACCCGGATCGACGGACCCAGCTGCCAGGCCAGTTCCTCGGTGAGCCGGATGAGGGCCGCCTTGGACGCGCCGTAAGCGGCGATC
>NZ_BAFQ01000275.1 GCF_000308375.1 Nocardia aobensis NBRC 100429
AGTTCCTCGGTGGTGTGTTCGCCGCGATCGCGCTGACCGAACACGAATTGACCGGCAGGGACAAATATTTCGTGTTCACACCGGTCAACACCCGCGCGACCCCGGGGGAGCAGGGTGCGATCGGCTGGTACACCAGCCTGGTGCCGGTCGCGGTGGCGGTACGGCCGGACGAGACGTTCACCTCCCTGGTGGGCCGCGCCCAGGCCCAGGCCGATGCGGCGAAGGAACTGGCGCAGGTGTGCGTGCACCGGGTGCTGGAACTGGCCGCCGGCGATCCGCGCATCCACACCCGGCTCGGGTTCTCGGCGCCGATGGTCTCCTACGTCGATGTGCGGCGGATGGCGGGCGCGGAGATGTTCGACCGCATCAACGGCGGGCTGTACGGCAACCGGGCCAGTTCCAGCGAGGTCTACCTGTGGATCAACCGCTTCCCCGACATCACCCAGCTGAGCATGGTGTTCCCGGATACTCCGCGTGCGCACGAGGCGGTGGCGCAATATCTGTCGACGCTGACGAAGCTGTGCCGCGACATCGCGCTGACCGGCACCGAACGGGTCGATGCCGCATTACTGTGACCGATCGCGCCCCGAGCCGTAGCGAGACCGCCTCGGCCGGAATCGGTTTCACCGAGGCCGTCGCGCGTCGCGATATGCCTTCCGGCGCGGTGTGGGTCGGCGCGGTCGCGGTGCTCACGGCGTCGGTGCTCGTGGCCCGGTCCGCGCGGTACGACTGGTTCGGCGACGAGTTGTACTTCGTCGCCGCCGGATATCACCCGGCCGCCGGATACGTCGATCAGGGACCGCTGATTCCGCTGCTCGCACGCGCCGCGCACGCTGTCGCGCCCGACTCCCTGACCGTGCTGCGACTGCCGGCCATCCTGGCCGCAGTGGCGGCGATCGTCGTCACCGCGGCGCTGGCGCGGGAGTTCGGCGGCGGCCGTGCCGCGCGGAGCCTGGCCGCGGTCGGATATGCCTGCTGCCCCTATGTGGTCACCCAGACCGCCTCGCTGTCGACCTTCGCCCTCGACAGTACGGCCGTCGCTGTTCTCGCCTGGCTGTCGGCGCGCTGGGTGCGGACCCGCGCGAACCGGTTGCTGCTGATCGCGGGAGTGGTCGCGGCGATCGATCTGCAGGTGAAACTGCTGCTGCCCGTGGTCGTGGGCGCATTCGCCGTCGGTATCGCCTGCTGCGGGCCGCGGGAGATCGTGCGCCGGCCCGCGCTGTGGGCCGCCGCCGGTATCGCGACGGTGTCGGCGGCGCCGGCACTGCTGTGGCAGGAACGCCACGGCTGGCCGCAGCTGGCCATGGGCGCGGTGATCCGCGACGAACAGCGGGCGGCGACAGGCGGGACGGCCGGCTTACCGGTGCAGCTGGTGACGATGGCCGGAGTGCTGGGTGCGGTGCTGATCGTCTGTGCTGCTTGGGGATTCGCGGGTCGCAGGTTGCGCGATCACCGCTTCCTGGCCGTCGCCGTCTGTGTCATGGTGATGTTCGTGGCCGTCACCGGCGGGCGTCCCTACTACCTTGCCGGGCTGCTGCCGGTGCTGTTCGCGGCGGGTGCCTGCGTCCTGGTGGAGCGGTTGCCCGTGCGATGGTCGCGAATCACGGCCTGCACCGCCGCGGCGGTGTCGATCGCCATCGCCCTGGGGGTGGTGCTGCTGTTGCCATCGGGTGACCCGCCGCGGCCGGTGACCACGCGGGCCGAATTGTCCACGCGCATGCGGATTTCGGGCACCACCGGCTGGGACGCGCTCGTCGCCGGGGTGTCGCGCGCCGCCGAACGAGCCGGTCCGGATCACGCCCCTACCGCGATACTGACCCGGACCTATTGGCAGGCCGCGGCGCTGGCTCGTTTCGGGCCGCCGGAACTGCCGCCGGTCTACAGTCCCGATCGCGGTTTCGCGGAGTTCGGCCGCCCGCCGCCCGGCATCACCACGATCATCTACGTCGACACCGACACCGCCGAAACACGGTTGCGCCGAACGTTTTCCATCGTCGAACCTCTCGTCCGGCTCGACGATCCGCGTGGGTTCCCCGGTATCGACGCCCACGTGACCATCTGGCGGTGCACCGGGCCGCGCGACACCTGGGCGCGGCTGTGGCCGGAGCTGACGACCGACATTCTGGACCCGGGTATCTGAGGAGATAGCGATGACGTATGCCGCGGCCGCCGAATCGGCTTGTCCCGCACGCGATGTCGGCACGACCGACCTGACCCGGGCCAAAGGCGACCGGACCGTCTCGGTCGTGATCCCGGCCCTGAACGAACGCGACACCATCGCGGGCGTGATCGGTTCGATCCGGGATCTGGTCGGCGGACTCGTCGACGAACTGGTCGTCGTCGACTCCGGCTCGACCGACGACACCATCGCCCGCGCCCGCGCCGCCGGTGCGAGCGCGGTGTACACCCGCGAGCAGGCGCTGCCCGGGGTGCCGGTGCGCACAGGCAAGGGGGAGGTGCTGTGGCGGTCGCTGGCGGTGACGACCGGCGACATCGTCGTGTTCATCGATTCCGACCTGCACGATCCGGACCCGGGCTTCGTGCCCGCGCTGGTGGCGCCGTTGCTGCGGGATCCGGGCATTCAGCTGGTGAAAGGGTTCTACCGGCGCCCGCTCGGCGACGATCCGCACGGCGACACCGACGGTGGTGGGCGGGTGACCCAGCTGGTGGCCCGGCCGCTGCTGACCGCGCTCGCCCCCGAGGTGGCCGATGTGCGGCAGCCGCTCGGCGGTGAATACGCCGCCACCCGCGCCCTGCTCACCGAGATTCCGTTCGCGCCCGGCTACGGCGTCGAGATCGGCATCCTGCTCGACACCCTGCACCGCTACGGCCGCGCCGCGATCGGTGAGGTCGACCTGGGCGTCCGCATCCACCGCAATCGGCCGACCCATGAACTGGCCGTGATGAGCCGTCAGATCATCGCGACATTGCTCGCGCGCCTCGACATCGCCGATTCGGGGGTGGGGCTGACCCAGTTCCGGCCGGGCGCGACGGGGTGGCGGCGGGTGACGACTCCGGTGTCGGCGGCCGAACGTCCGCCGCTGGCGTCGCTGGTCACCACCAACCCAGCAGCGGGCTCAGCTGCCGGCCGAGTTCGGGGGCCAGCGAACGCGCGTAGCTCGCGGTGAAGTGGTGTTCGTCGTGATAGACGAGGATGTTGCCGACCTCCACCGGGCAGACGTCGCGTTCGCACACGGCGTCGGTGAGGTCGATCGGAAAGACGTTCGGGAAGGCGGCGGACGCGTCCAGGGCCGGGTTGACCGGTGAGAGCGCATCGGCGCGGTGCATGCCGCAACTGATCCGATCGCCGTGGCGGGCCAGGCAGTCGATCGCGCGGTAGCGCACACCGTCGCGGCGCAGCCACGGGGTGTCGCGGACCGCGATCACCCGGATGCCCTTGTCGGACAGGGCTTTCCACACATCCTGGTAGTCGGCCGGGGTTTCGTCGCCGCCCGCGTCGACCGGACGGGTGCCGGTGGTGAACACCCACTCGGGCCGCTCGTTGCCCAGCAGATCGATCACCTCGTGCGACCAGTCGCGGCAATCCGGATTCGGTTCGCCCTTGTACATCGCGTTCTGATCGAGGGTGAGCGGACAGCCCATCTTCAGATGCACCAGGATCTTGAAATTGTGCTGTGCCGCCAGCTGCTGCAGCGCCGGCATCCAGTGCTCGGCATGGGAGTTGCCGACCACCGCGAGCGTGTGCGGGGCATCGGCCGCCCCGTAGGTACAGGTGACGACCTCGCGGTGATCCCAGTCGGCGATACATCCGTCGACGGTCGGGCTGGGCAGTTCGGCCGGCGCCTCGTACAGCGTCGGCCGCATGCGCGCCTGCGGGACCGACGCGCCGCCGACCAGTGCCTCGGCGCCGGGATACTGCATCGGGTCGAGGGCGCCCACCGCACGCGGCGGATGAGTCTGCACGACCGCACTCCAGGTGACCGCCGCGCAGGCGACCACCGCCGCGATCACCGACAGTGCGACCCCGGCGGTGCGGCGATACCGCGGCCCGAACATCGGTGCGTCGCTCTCCTGGCGGGGGCGCAGGCGCAGCGGCTGCTCGATGTAGCGATGGGTGAGGTAGGCCAGCCCCAGGGAGACGGCGATCACCGCCGCGCCGCCGCTCACCCCGGCGCGGGAGCCGCCGCGTTCGGCGAGCAGGAAGATCAGCAACGGCCAATGCCACAGATACAGCGAGTAGGCCAGATCGCCGAGCCGGACCAGCGGCGGCGAGGCCAGGAGCCGGGTGAGCCGCGGCTGGTGCTGGGGACCGACCCCGGCGCCGGCGAGGATCAACGCCACGGCCGCACCGACCGGCAGCAGCGCCGGCGGCCCCGGGAACTGATTCGCGCCGTCGGTGATCCAGCCACCCACCGCGACCACCAGCAGGCCCGCGGCCGCCAGCACCGCCCGCACGACCCGCGGCACGCGCAGCGAGGCGGCGGCCAGTGCCAATCCGGCGCCGACCAGCAGTTCCCACGCCCGGGCCGCGCTGTCGTAGTAGTTCCAGCCCTGGTGGGTCGCCGAACCCTGCGCGGCATAGAGGAACGAGGCGAGGGCGGCGACCACGATCACCGCCGCCAGCGCCGGCCGCATCGCGCGCTCGCGCCCGAACCGACGGCATACCCATACCGTGGCGGCCACCACGAGCAGGGCCGCGAGGTAGTACTGCCCCTGCACCGACATCGACCACAGATGTTGCAGCGGGCTCACCGAGGGATCGGCGGCCAGATAGTCCGACCACGTCGTCGCCAGCCGCCAGTTCTGGTAGTAGAGCAGCGAGGCCAGGGTCTGGCCGGCCAGATCACCCCACTGCGTGTACGGCCGCATCGTGACGGTCGCCACGACGACGGCGCCGAGCACCACGACGAGAGCGGGCAGCAGCCGGCGGGCGGTACGCCGCAGGGTGAGGCCGATGCCGACCTCCCCGGATTCGGCCCGGCGCAGCAGCGATCCGGTGAAGAAATAGCCCGAGAGCACCAGGAAGATGTCCACCCCACCGGACACCCGGCCGAACCAGATGTGGAACACCACCACCAGCGCGATGGCCAGTCCGCGCAATCCGTCCAGGTCCCGGCGATAGCCCACCGCTCGCGCGCGATCGATGGCCGCCTCCGTCATCGTCGCGGGCATGACGTCGCGGCGGTGTAGACGGGATGAACGGAAGGGGTGCATGACACGACAATTCCCTATCACACCGTCCTTACCCGGGACCAACTCCGCGAGCGTGGCGTGCGGCAAGTCGACGGCCTCTTGTGACCACGGACAATGTCGAACAGGGCCGCGAGACGCGGGTCCGGCTGATGGACACCGCGACGGAGCTGATCGCCGAGCGCGGCTGGGGAGCGGTGACGACCAGGAGGAGACCGCCATGGCATTCGCCGAATTCGCCGCAGGGCTGGGTGCGCGGGCGCTGCACACCCGGGCGTTGGTCCGCGCACCCATCGGGCTGTACCGCGCGGGTCTCGGATTCGTCTTCGGGCAACGCCTGCTGATGATGGAACACATCGGCCGCACGAGCGGTGCGAAGCGGCATGTCGTGCTGGAGGTGGTCGACCACCCGGGCCCGCGCGAGTACGTCATCGTGTCCGGCTTCGGCACGCGCGCCCAGTGGTACCGCAACATCCAGGCCGAATCGACGGTCCGCCTGTGGGTCGGTACCCGCCGCGCGGTGCCGGCGACGGCCACGGCGATGACCGAGGCCGACTCCGCGACGGCGCTCGCGCACTACATTCGCGAGCACCCGAAGGCCTGGCGGAATCTGCGCGCCGTGATCGAACGAGCGACCGGCGCGCCGGTCGATACGCTGCCGATGGTCCGGTTGCGGCTGCGGTAGTCCCGACGCGCGGCGGCCGATACGGCGCCGACCCGCCGATATCCCGTAGCGTCGAGGCCGATGCGCAGTCGAGACGAAACGGGGCACCCGATGGACGACCGGATCGAGCAGCTGGCAACACAATTGGATCCGGCGGCCGAACTACGACTCATCTCCGGCGCCGGAATGTTCCGCATGGCCGGGGATTCCGCGATCGGCCTCGCCGAGATGCCGGTCTCCGACGGGCCCTCGGGCGTGCGCGGCGAGAACTGGGACGAACGCGATCCCTCGATCAGCCTGCCGTCCGGAACCGCGCTGGCCGCGACCTGGGATCGCGACCTGCTCACCGAGATCGGGGCACTGATCGCGGCGCAGGCCCGGCAGAAGAACGTCTACGCCGTCCTCGGACCCACCGTGAACCTGCACCGATCGCCGCTCGGCGGAAGGCATTTCGAATGCTTCTCCGAGGATCCGATGCTCACCGCGGAGATCGCGGCCGCGTATGTGCGTGCGGTGCAGGCACACGGCGTCGCCGCCTGCCCGAAACACTTCGTGGCCAACGATTCCGAGACCGACCGCTTCACCGTCGACGTCCGCGTCGCCGCGCGCGCACTGCACGAGCTGTACCTGTATCCGTTCGAACGCGCGGTGCAGGCCGGCGCGTGGATGGTGATGGCCGCCTACAACAGCGTCGACGGCACCACCATGACCGAATCACCCCTGCTGGACGAACCTCTCAAGGGCAGTTGGGGATTCGACGGTGTGGTCGTTTCGGACTGGACCGCCGTGCGCAGTACCGAAGGCGCCGCCCGCGGTACCGACCTGGCCATGCCGGGCCCGTCGCCGCTGTGGGGTTCGGCCCTCGCCGACGCGCTCGCGGCCGGCACCGTGCCGAAGTCCGCGATCGAGGACAAGGTCCGGCGCATCCTGCGGTTCGCCGATCGCGTCGGCGGGTTGGCCCCGCACGAACTCCGGCCGGTTCCGGACTTCACCGCCGAACAGGCCCACGATCTGGTACGCCGGGCCGCCGCGGCCGCGATGGTGCTGGTGCACAACGACGGTGTGCTGCCGCTGCCACCGCAGACCTCGGTGGCGCTGCTCGGGCCCGCCGCCGCGCAGCCGCGGTACATGGGCGGCGGCAGTGCGACCGTGATCCCCGACCACACCGTCACGCCGGTCGAGGGTCTGTCGGCGGTGCTGCCGGTCACCCACACTCCGGGTGTGCGCACCGGCGACGACCTGATTCCCGTGCCGCTGGAGCTGGTCACCGACCCGGCCACCGAGACGCCGGGACTGTGCCTGCGCTATCTCGACGGCGACCGTGTCCTCGACACCCAGCACCGCACGGCGGGCCGGCTGGTGCTGTTCGGTGATCCGCACGCGGCCGCCGCGTCGGCGATCGAACTGCGCGCGCGGCTGCGCGCCGATGTGGCGGGTGAGTGGCGGCTCGGTGTCGCGGCCCTCGGTCACTGCGTGGTGGAACTCGACGGTGCGACCGCGATCGACACCGAGATCGCGTTCGATGGCTCGGATCCCGTTGCCGCGCTGCTGGATCCGCCGCAGCGCTGCGTCGCGCGCGAGCTCGCCGCCGGTCAGGAGGTCGACGTCCGGATCACGGTCGGTTCGGGTGCGTCGGCGGCGGCGGGGCTGGGCATGATTCTCGGTGCCGGCCTGGTCGTGGCGCGGCCGGAGCGCGCGCCCGAGGAGGAATTCGCCGCGGCGGTCGAGGCCGCGCGCCGGGCCGAGGTGGCCGTGGTGGTCGTCGGCACCACCGAACAGCTGGAGAGCGAGGGCCGCGACCGGACCACGTTGGCGCTGCCCGGCCGCCAGAACGACCTGGTCGCCGCTGTCGCGGCCGTCAATCCGCGCACGGTGGTGGTCGTGAATTCCGGTGCGCCCGTGGAGATGCCGTGGCGCGAGGACGTGGCGGCGGTGCTGCTGTCCTGGTTCCCCGGTCAGGAATTCGGCGCCGCGCTGGCCGATGTGCTGACCGGTGCGGCCGAACCCGGCGGCCGGCTGCCGACCACCTGGCCGAAGGAACTCGCCGACGTGCCGGTCCGTGGCACCACCCCGGCCGCCGACGGCACCCTGACCTACGACGAGGGCGTGCACATCGGCTACCGCGCCTGGCTGCGTGCCGGTGTGCAGCCGGCGTATCCGTTCGGCCACGGGCTCGGCTACACCGTATGGGAACTGAGCGATCTCGCGGTGGACGGCCGCGAGGTCGAGGTCACCGTGGCCAATATCGGTGAGCGGACCGGTAAGCAGGTCGTGCAGGTCTATCTGTCCCGTGAGGATAGTGCGGTCGAGCGGCCGGTGCGCTGGCTGGCGGCCTTCGCCAGCGTGACCGCCGAACCGGGTGGGGTGCGCCGCGTGCGAATTCCGCTGCCGCAGCGGGCGTTCCAGCACTGGACGGATGCGGGCTGGGATACCGAACCCGGGGCCTTCACCGTGCACGTCGGCACCTCGGTGATCGCCCTGCCACTGACCGCGCCGATCGAGTAACCCGGGCTCCGCGAAATCGGGGCTAGCGTACTGGACGAGTGACCAGTAATCTCCGGTGCACACGGTTGGAGGAGGCGGTCGCAGCGTGGCGGCCGGAATCGAAGGAGCGATCAGTGACGTTTACCCGGCGATCGATGCTGGCCGGCACCGTGACCGCGGCCGTGGCAGTGGGTGTGGGGGCCACCGCTTCCGCGGGGGCGGCACCGATCCGGGTCACCGGCGACGAGGCGGGATATCTGGTCGGCGCGGGCATCGCCGATGTCACCGGCGCGGTCGCCGGGCAGGGCATGATGGGCTACTCCGAACTCGACCAGGTCGCGACCGGTCTGCTCATGCGCACCTGGGCGCGCGCCTACATCGTGGTCGACCGGGCCAGCGGTGAGCGGGTGGCCTTCGTCAACGCGGATATCGCCTGCCTGTTCCAGTCGGTGCATCTGGCCGTGATGCAGCGGCTGGCACAGCGGTTCGGTGCGCTGTACACCGAGCGCAACGTCAACCTCAACGCCACCCACAATCACAACTCCTGCGGCGGCACCGCGCGTGAATACGCGTATTCGCTTGCCGCATACGGCTTTCAGAACAACTCCCATCAGGCCGAAGTGGACGGTATCGTCGCGGCACTGGTCGCGGCGCACGAGAATCTGGCACCGGGCACACTGTCGCTGGGGCACGGCGAATTGCACGACGCCTCGGCCAACCGGTCCCGGGTGGCCTTCGACCTCAACCCGCCCGACGACAAGGCCGCCTTCCCGAACGCGATCGATCCGCAGGTGACGGTGCTGCGATTGCGGCAGGGCGGCAACGACATCGGCGCGATCACCTGGTTCGCGACACACGGAACCTCGCTCACCGACGCCAACACGCTGATCTCGGCCGACAACAAGGGCTATGCCAGCTATCGCTGGGAACACGACGAGATGGGGGTGCGCCCGGGCACCGGAAAGCCCGGTTTCGTGGCGGCGTTCGCGCAGACCAACGCCGGCGATATGACGCCGAACATCGGCCTCACGCCGTGGCATCCGTCCGGGCCCACCGAGGACAACCGGCTCAACTGCTCTCTCATCGGCGAGCGTCAATATCGCGCGGGCCGTGCGGCTTTCGACGCGGCGCGGCCGATGCGCAGCGGGGGAGTGGACGCGGCCCTGCGCTATCTGAACATGGCCGACATCGCCATCGACGGGTCCTACACGCCCGACGGCAAACCGGCGCGCACCGCGCCCGCCATGATGGGCGCCGCGGCCGCAGCGACCAGTTCGGAGGACAACTGGAAGACCCAGCTGTCGTTCCTGCAGGAAGGCAATGCGGATCCGGTCGTCGCGGCGCTCGGCGGACTGGACGGCCCCATCGAGCAGTGGATGCGGGATGTGCAGGCGCCCAAGCTGATCGTGGCGCCGCTGGGTGTGCTGCCGCCGCGCCCGTGGGTGCCGCTGACGGTGCCGATCCAGATTCTGCGGATCGGCGATCTGGTGCTGGCCTCGGGTCCGGCGGAATACACGGTGGTCTCGGGATTGCGCATCCGGCGGGTGGTGGCGCACGCACTGTCCGTGCCGCTGGAAAACGTGCTGCTGCAAGGGTATTCGAACGGCTACTGCGGCTATGTGACCACGCCGGAGGAATACGCCTCCCAGCAGTACGAGGGCGGGGAGACGCTGTACGGTCGCTGGACACTGCCCGCCTATGTGCAGGAATTCGATCGACTGGCCCGCGCGGTGGCCGCGCGCGTCGACCTGGGCCGCGGCCCGGCCCCGCTGGACTGGACGGCAGGCATACAGCCGAATCTCCTGCCGCCGGTACCGGCCGATGCGCCGATGACCGGGCGCACGTTCGGTGAGGTGATCACCGCGCCGAAACCCGGCTACGGACACGGCGATACGGTGACGGTCGAGTTCTGCGGCGCCCACCCCGCCAACGATTTCCACACCGGCGGAAGCTATTTCGAGGTGCAGCGCGCCGAGGGCGAGCAATGGCACGCGGTATTCGACGACAACGACTGGTGCACCGAACTGCACTGGTCACGCCCGCCCGGCCAGCCCGAGGCCTCGCGCGTCGCCATCCACTGGACCGTGCCCGCCGATGCGGAAGCGGGGCGCTATCGCATCGAATACCGCGGTGACCGCCGCGACGGCGCCGCGACCGTCCCGTTCACCGGCACGACCGCAGAATTCGCCGTGGGCTGAGCGTCTGTTTCATTCCTCGGAAACCGTTGCCGGGGAGCGCGTTTCGGTGAGCGTGTCGAGATAGGCGGCCATCGCCAGGCCGGCCGATTCGATCGGGCCGGTCGAGCGCAGGGTGCGGCTGAGAATGAACGCGCCCTCCAGGGCGCCCAGGACCGCGATCACGAAGGTGTGGGCCGCGGGCGCGGACAGCCCGCGGGCCCGGAAGTACGCGCTGCCCTGGTCGATCCAGGACTGCATCACCTCGGCGGTCACCTCTCGCAACGCCGGTTCGCTGTCGGCGATCTCGCCCGCGACCGTGCCGACCGGGCACATGTTCATCCAACCGGACTGCTCGATCTGTTCCGCGGCGGCGGTGAACGCGGCCACCACCGCCACCCGCAGCTCCGGATACGGGTCCATCAGCAGCGGTAACAGCTGGATGTAGGCGGCGCCGCTGGTTCGCAGCGCGGCGGCCGCGATCTGCTGTTTGCCCTGCGGGAAATGGTGATACAGCGATCCGATCGGGGCCCGCGCGGCGGCGGTGATCTGTTTGACGCTGGTGGCGCCGTAGCCCTGACGGCGCATCAGTTCCGCCGTCGCGGTGACGATGCGCTCGGCGGTCGGGGTTGACACGGTCTCGGACATGCTCCCATACTAGAACACACGCTCTAGAGCGAATGTTCTAGCAGGTGGACGCGTCTTTCCGGACGTGGCCGCAGGTGTCCGATGTGGAGGTGGCAGCGCATGCCGGTCGTCGAGGTTCCCGCCGGGCGGATCCACTACGTCGAGGAGGGACAGGGTCCGCCGGTCGTGCTGCTGCACGGACTGCTCATCGACCACACGGTGTGGGATCGTGTGATGCCCTTGCTGCCCAGCGGTTTTCGCTATGTACGGCCGGTGCTGCCACTCGGCGCGCATCCGGAACCGATGCGGGCGGACGCCGACCTGAGTATGCGCGGCCAGAACGTGGTGCTCGCGGACTTCCTCGACGCGCTCGATCTTCGCGATGTCACCCTGGTGCATTCGGACTGGGGTGGCGGACTGTTCCTCACCGCCTACGGTCTGGACAAACGCGTCGCCCAGTTGATCGTGCTCCCGTGTGAGGCCTTCGACAACTTCCCGCCCGGCCTGCCCGGAAAGCTGGCCGTGCTCGCGCTGCGCGTCCCGGGTGCGCTACCGATCGTCCTGCGCCAGTTGCGGATCGGGCTGTTGCGCCGCTCGTCGCTGATCTACGGGCAGATGGCGCGCTATCCGGTACCCGACGAGTTGATGCGCGGCTGGACCGAACCCGCGCTGCGTAATCGGGACATCGGCCGCGACGTGCGCAAATACGGCCGGGTGCTGCCGCCGGCCGCGCAACTGATCGCCGATACCGAAGCCCTGCGGAACTTTCCCGGCCGCGCCCTGGTGCTGTGGTCCCCGGCGGCCGCGCCGATGCCGCGCGAACACGGGCGCCGCCTCGCCGAACTCCTGCCCGCGGGCCGGCTGGTGGAAATCGAGGACGCCTACGTCCTGTCGATGCTGGATCAACCCGAGGCCGTGGCCGCGGAAATGACGGCGTTCCTCACCGGCGCCTGATCCGGCGCCGGTGAGAAATCCGGTGTCACTTGCCGTTTCGGGCTTCGGCCAGACGTTCGCGGGCGGTGTCGGCGGCCTTCTCCGCACGCTCGCGCGCGGCCTCGGCCGCCTTCTCGGCGCGCTTGCGCGCCTGGCGCGCGAAGATCGACCCGCGCTGCTTGGCCACCTCGGCCCATTCGCCACCGTGTTCGCGGGCGGCCTCGGCCCATTCGGTGCCGCGGTGCTTCGCGAGCTCGGCCCAGTCGCCCCGATGATCACCCGCGGTGTCGGCGAGTTCGGCACTCTTGCGCTTGGCGAGCTCGGCCCACTCACCGCCGTGTTCGCGCGCCGCTTCGGCCAAATCCGCGCCGCGCCGCTTGGCCAGCTCGGCCCACTCACCGCGATGGTCGAGTGCGGCGCCGGCCCATTCGGCGCCGCGGTCGCGTGCCAACTCCGCCCATTCGGTGCCCTGCTCGCGAGCCGCCTCGGCGAGTTCACCGCCGCGAGACTGGGCCACCGAGGCCAGCTCGGCGCCACGCGATTGCGCCACCGAGGCCAGGTCGGCGCCCTTGTCCGCGGCGACCGAGGCCAGTTCCCGGCCGCGGACGGCCTGCTGCTGCAGGCGATCCCGCACCGTGTCGGCGGTGGTGGCGGTGAACGGGAGGGCGGCGGCTGCCTTGCGCGCGGCCCGGCGACCCCGCCAGCCCAGCGAGGGCTTGCCCTCGGTATCGGCGGCGGCGATGAGCAGGCCACCGAGCAGGCCGACGTCCTTGAGGAAGGCCGTGCGCTTGGCGGCGCGCTGCTGCGCATCCGATTCGTTCCAGAAGTCCTGCTCGGTCACGGTGGCCGGGACGACGGTCACCGCCAACGCCAGCGACGAGAGCCGGGGTGCGCGGTTCAGGGCGAGCAGGGTTCCGGCGCCGACTCGGACGATGGCATTGATCCGCACTATTTTCGCCGGATCGGAGGGCAGTTTGGCCGATACCGAATCCGGCAGACGCTGTTCCCCATGGGATACCAGGGTGGTGGCGGCCTGCGCCCGTGGCTCGGGATGCATCAGAGTGTCGACTCCGTCGACGACGAACACCGATGCCAGTAGCGGCCGGGCAAGGCGGCGAATCAACATAGTGAAAACCCTTTCCTCAACGGTCTCGTTCCGGCGGGTTCCCCCGATGCCGCGTCCCAATCACACTCGGGACGCCGACGGAGCTCAGGGCACGACAGTAACCGGCCAGCGGCCCGCTTTCACCAGACGCACCGCGACCGAGCCGATAATTCGATGCCCGGCCTTCTCGGACGCGCCGACCACGACGCCGTCGGCCTTCAATTCGTCGGCGGCCTCGGCCAGCACGGTGAACGGATCGCCGCGGCGGGTGATGAACTTCCAGCGGGTGCGGTAGACGTCCTTGACCTTCTCCGCGTGCTCGCGTACCTCCCGGGCCAGATCCTCGGCCATCTCCGCGGTCGCGCCCTGGACGTCGACGCCGTAGGCGCCGGCCATGGCCATCCAGGGCTGGACGTAAATCATTGCCAGCAGGGAGTTCTGGCGCCGGGCCAGTCCCGCGGCATAGGCGGTCGCGCGCCAGGAGGCATCGGATCCGTCGATGCCGACCATGATCACCCGGGGGCCGTCGGTGCCCAGTTCGAAACCCGACGACAGGCCGGGCGCCCACTCCGGTGTTGTCTCTTCGGCCACGACCCGAGCCTAGAGCAGGCGCAACAGATCGTGCAGCGCGCGCAACTGCTCGGGCGGCAGCGCGGTGAGGGCGGGCGGCGGCGGATCGGGAGTGGCCATCGCCCGGGCGAGCACCTCCCGCCCGGCATCGGTGATCGTCACCAGTTTGCGCCGCCGATCGTCGGCAGCGGTGTCGCGCGAGACCAGACCGCGGGCCTCGAGATCGTTGACCACCACGGTGGTGGCCGGCGCGTCCATGGTGGCCACCCGGGCGAGTTCCTTGAGTGGCAGCGGGCCGGGCGCCAGCCGACGCAGTACTCGAAACCTGCTGAACGGCATGCCCGTTCGATCGACCACCGCGCGCTTCCAGGTGTCGCGGGTGTCCTTGACCACGTCGGTCAGTACGCGCCAGACCTCGTCCGGGCTCGGGGCGAGCGGACCGTCAGACATGAACGGGCTCCTTGTGTTCGAGCAGGGGAGAGATCCGGTCGCGCGAGCGCAGCGCCCAGCCGGTGTTGGCGGCGATGCCCAGCACCACGACGCCCGCCGCCAGTGCCGCCACGACCCACCACAGTCCCGCCCCGGCCAGCAGGCCGCACAGGGCGACACCGACGCTGACGCCGATCTGGCGGCTGGTCGAGGCGACCGCCGAGGCCGCGCCCGCCCGATCCATCGGCATCCCGCTGACCGCCGCCGTGGTGATCGGCGGGTTCACCGTCCCGAAACCGGCGCCGAAGATCGCGAACATCACCACCAGTTGCCAGACCGGGGTATCGGGTCGCAGTGTGGTCAGCAGCGCGGCGGCTGCCGTCATCAGAATTCCGGCGGCGACCAGCGAGGGCCGGGTGCCGAAGCGGCCGACCAGCCGGCCCGACAGCGGCGAGCAGATCAGCATCGCCAGCGCCATCGGCAGGTAGAGAAGTCCCGTGTGCACAGCCGAATAATGCCGTACGCCTTGCAGATACAGCGAAGCGCTGAAGAGGAAGGCGCCCAGTCCGGCGAAGGCGCAGATCGCGGTGACGGTGGCCGCCGCGAACGGCACGCTGCGGAAGAATCGCAGATCGATGAACGGCGAGCGATGGCGCCGTTCGGCGTAGAGGAATCCCGCCAGCGCCACGGCCGTGATGCCGAAGATCTCCGGGCGATGTTCGATCAGCCCGAAGACCAGCGTGAACATCACCACGACCGCCAGCACCTGGCCGAGCGGATCGATACCGCGTGCTGTCCGCGATTTCGATTCCGGGACGTAGACCGTGGTCAGCACGAGCGCCACGGCGCAGATCGGCAGATTGATCCAGAACACCGACTGCCAGCCCAGCGCGTCGATCAGCACGCCGCCGACCATCGGGCCGATCGCGGTGGAGATACCGACGACCGCGCCCCAGACGCCGACCGCGCGAGCCCGTTCGACGCGGCCGGTGAAGACGGTGGTGATGATCGACATCGCGATGGGATTGAGCATCGAACCGCCGATGGCTTGGATGAAACGTGCCCCGATCAGCATGTCGATATCGGGCGCGAGGCTGCACAGCAACGAGCCGAGGGCGAAGATGCTCAGCCCGATCCGGAACATGCGTTTGCGTCCGAAGCGGTCGGCGGTCGCGCCGGACAGCATCAGCAGGCTCGCCAGGGTGAGGGTGTAGATGTCGACGATCCACTGCAGCCGCGACAGCGGCGCCTCCATATCGCTGCGGACGGTCGGAATCGCGACATTGACGATGGTCGCGTCCATCGACGAGATCAGCAGGCTCAGACAGCAGGTGACCAGCACGATCGTCTTGTGGCGCGGCGTCAGCCCGGAAACAGTTGTAGGCACACAATGATTGTGCGCTCACAACTATTCGCTGACAAGGACTGTGAACTAGTTCACTGCACGGTTGCACCGGTCGCATACCGGCCCCGACCCGGTACGGTGCTGCGATATGACGACCGACCGGAAACCCGAGGAGCCGGGCGCGCCCGCCCTCGCGTCCGCGGGTGAAGAGGGCTACCAGCGCGGCCTCAACCCCCGAACCATCCAGATGATCGCCATCGGCGGGGCGATCGGCACGGGACTGTTCTACGGATCCGGTGGGGCCATCGAACAGGCCGGCCCGGCGCTGATCCTGTGCTACCTCGCCGCCGGCCTGGCGATCTTCGTGATCATGCGCGCGCTGGGGGAGTTGCTCACCTACCGGCCGGTGTCGGGCAGCTTCGGTGAATACGCGCACGAATTCCTCGGTCGCTTCGCCGGCTTCGTCACCGGCTGGACCTACTGGGCGGTGTGGGTGGCGACCTGTATGGCCGAGATCACCGTCGCCGGCAAATACATCAAGTACTGGTTCGCCGTACCGGAATGGGTGACCGCGCTGGTCGTGCTCGGCGTGCTGTTCGCCGCGAACCTGATCTCGGTGAAGCTGTTCGGCGAGGGAGAATTCTGGTTCTCCACCATCAAGGTGACCGCCATCGTCGCGATGATCGTCATCGGGATCGGCGTGCTGATCTTCGGTTTCGGCCACGCGCCCGATCCGACGGTGACCAATTTGTGGGCCGACGGCGGTGTCTTCCCGAACGGATTCGGCCAAGCGCTGCTGGCGTTGCAGATCGTGCTCTTCGCCTATGTGGGCGTCGAACTCGTCGGCGTGACCGCGGGCGAGGCCGCCGATCCGCGCCGCACCCTGCGCCGGGCGATCAACTCGCTGCCGCTGCGGATCGGGCTGTTCTACGTGGGCGCGCTGATCGTGATCATGTCGGTGTCGAGCTGGCGGGTCTTCCACTCCGGGCGCAGCCCGTTCGTGGAGGTGTTCGAGCAGATCGGCATTCCGGGGGCGGCGGGGATCATCAACTTCGTGCTGCTGACCGCGGCGCTGTCGTCGTGCAACTCCGGTATCTACTCCACCGGGCGCATGGTGCGCAGTCTCTCGCTGCGCGGCGAGGCCCCGGCCGCGCTCGGTGGTCTGAGCAACCGCCGGGTGCCGTTCGCGGGCATCGTGCTCTCGGCGGCGATGATGGTGATCGGTGTGATCGTCAACCTCGTCTCACCGGACAAGGCGTTCAACTACATCACGTCGGTGTCGACCATCGGCATCATCTTCGTCTGGGGCATGATCCTGGTCTGCCACCTGATCTACCGTGTCCGTGTGCGGCGCGGCGAGCTGCCGGCCAGCGACTACCGCCTGCCCGGGGCGCCCGTCAGCTCGGTGCTGGCGCTGGCTTTCCTCGGATTGGTCGTGGTGTTGCTGTTCTGGACCGACAGCGGCCGCACCGCGCTCGTGGTCGGCCTGGTGTGGGCGGTCCTGGTGTGCGCCGGATACCCGGTGGTGAACCGGCTGGCGCGCCGCCGGGCCTCCGCGGCGAGCTGACCTACTTTCCGTCCGGATGGCCGACCGCGGCCAACGCGGTGGTCCAGTCGCCGGCGATGGCGTTCTGCGCGTCCGTCAGGCCGACCGCGCCGGAGCAGATCAGCGAGTGCAGTTTGTTCTCCACCGAATCCTTGGGGTTGTTCGGCCCGGACCCGGCCTTGTGGTCGGGCGAGGGCGGTTCGACCCAGAGATTGCGCGGATCGTTCGGGTCGCCGCCGAGTTCCAGTGAGATCAGGTGGTCGTATTCGGCATCGTGCAGATTGCCGGTGTAGCCGTAGGATTCGGCGTTGGCCTTCTTCTCCCGGTCGGTGATATTCGCCGGCGGGCGGATGGACTGGGTGTATCCGCCCACGCAGATCGTCGACTTCACGGTGTCGGGCGTGACCTTGGGATTGGTCGCGCCCGGCGTGCAGTGCGGATCCGGAAGTGGCTGTCCGTCAGCGGATTTGCCGACATGGCAGGTGCCCGGCGCCGGTTGCGCGGCGACGGTGTAGGTACCGGAGGGACCGGGACCGACCGGGGGCGCGCCCTGATGGGCGATGGAAACCGGATGTGCCGCCTGGCTCACCGGCGACGAATTCTGGTGGGAGCACCCACATATCAGCAGCGGCGCCGCGAGTGTCGCAGCGGCCAGGAGGGTTACGCGTGTATTCATGATGTCCTCGGGCCGACCTTCATCAGGCTCTCATTGTGCCCGTTCGTAGATGGCCAGCGCGATATCCTCTGCGGCCCGGCGACATTGCTCGTCGGTCATGTCGACGTCGCCCATCATCCCGATACTCCACGAGATGGCCAGCAGAGCTTGGCGGGCATGGAAGACCGCCAGGGGATCGTGGCCGGGTGCCGTCATCGCGTCGGCGACCGCGCGGAACTGGTAGCGCAGCACCGATCCCACGCCGAGCCGGCGGAACGCGGGCTGGTTCTCGTACATGAACCGCGTCATCTCCCGCCCGGTGTGGTGCAGCACGGCGCCGTAGCGGCGCAGGATCTCGCGGCCGGTCTCCGGTCCGGGCGGTTGACCCTCGGCCCAGGCCAGCAGGTCGTCGATGCCCGTGCGCAGATCGTCGGCGAGGCTGACGACGATGTCTTCCTTGGATCGGAAGTGGTAGTAGACCGCGGCTTTGGTGATGGCGAGCCGATCGGCGATCTCCCGGATCGAGGTGTGCTCGTAGCCGTGCGCGGAGAACAGCTCCATCGCGACCGACCGGATGCGGTCCCGGGTGTCGGTCCGCCTGCCGGCCACGGGCCCTCCCTTCTCGACCGAGGGACGGCACCGGATCCGCCGGTGGTCCGCGTTCACCCTACTGGGACGGTGCGCGGAGGCGGGACCGGACCGTGCCGTTTCCGGGTGAATCGTCCGGAATGTCGGGAACTACTGCGTCAGAATCGAATTCATCAGAGTTCCGGCGCTGGTCGCGACCAGGCCACCGACGAGGGCGCCGGCCACCATTTTCGGCGACTGCAGCGGGCCGCCGTTCCACTTCTCCCAGGCGAACCGGCCGCCCGCGAAGATGATCGCGCTGGTCCCGGACAGCAGCATGAACCAGGTGAAGTAACGCACCAGTTTCAGGAGTTTGTCCGCCGCCGGAGGTGTCTCGGGCGTCGGATTGCCGACCTGGGCCACTATGACGTCGTGCACCGCGAGAAGGATCATGATGCCCTCGTTCCACAAGATGGTGTGGTGCGGGTACCACCATCGTAGGGCGCGTATTCGTCCTGATGGCAAGCGAATGCGAGCCGGGATGCGGAATCGCGGTGTCGGAGACCGGTTTCGAGGCGTTCAGCCGTCTTGACGGGGTCCCGCCGAGCGTGGAACGAACTACTCGTCGTCGAGTCCGGCGGACAGATACGCCGCGGCGGCGATCCACTGCCGGCACGACAGGTGCCGATCGTGTGCGTAGAGAATCGCGCGAGCGCGGGGATAGGTGAGTTCTCGGGGTTCGGTGGCGCAGTCACCGACCTGATCGGCACCGGGCGCGCGGTGCTCGGATAGGCCGTGATCGCATGTACCGGAATGCTGGAGCAGTTGGTTCATGGGATGCCCTCGACCGTTGGCGAAAGATTGCGGAAGCGAACGTTTCGGCACGGCCTCCCGCTGCTTCCGGCCTGCCTGCTCCGGCGTGGTCCGGCCATGTCGTGCGGTCGAGTTTACGGCGCTGCAAGGAGCAAATGCAAGTACATCTGCACACTCGCCGGTGATCGGAAGTGTTGTGCCGCAACGGGTGATCACGGTTTGCGCGCCACCGCGCCGTAACCCGACACCGGCACGGTCGGTACCGGTTCGCCGACCGGTCGGCGCCATCGAGTCAGTGGGACGAAGCCGGGTTCGAGCAACTCCAGCTCCGCGAAGATGGAGCGCAGCTCGCAATGGTCGCGCGGGAAATACGGTACGGCCGTGACGTTTTCGTACGTCGCGCACATCCGGACGAAATCGGCGCTGTCGGTGGTGCCGTCCCAGTAGGCGAGGTAGCTGCCCCGGCAGACCCGCGCCATCGAATCCGCGACGACTCCGCGCAGTTCGCCGATGCGCTCGCAGTGGCCCAGTACGCCCATGAACATGACCGCGACCGGCTCGTCGAGATCGAAAATGTCTGCGACACGGTCGAACAGGAGATCCGGTTCGCGTAGATCCGCGTCCAGATATACGGCCCGTGGGTCGGTCAGCAGGGTCCGGCCGTGGGTCAGCACCAGGGGGTCGTTGTCCACATAGACGACCCGCGCCGCCGGATTGCGCCCGCACGCGACCTCATGGGTGTTGTCCGTGGCGAGCAGTCCGGCGCCGATGTCGAGAAATTGCCTGACCCCGAGGTCGCCGGCCAGATGGCCGACGGCGCGCCGGAGAAAGCGGCGGCTCTCGGCCGCCAGGGCGGTGATACCGGGATCGAGTTCCGTTGCCGCGCTGCCTACCCGGCGGTCGACCTCGTAATTCTGCCGTCCCCCCATCCAGTAGTTCCAGATTCGCGCGGTATGCGGAATATCGGTCCGAATCTCACGCTGCCGGCTCGGCTGCTGCTGTCTTGGCGGCACCGATTCCCTCCTGCTCCCGGTTCCGACGCTCGAGTCCCGTCCGGCGGTTGCCGATGACGGGTGGGCGAGACGGTAACCGAAACGTTCGCATCCGGTGGGCCGATCCGCGCGGAATGTGCCATCCGCCCCGGTCGGGGCCCGAAACCGACCGGTCGGACACCGTTTTCGGGCACCCTCGGGGCGATTCGAAAGATGACGAGTCAATGGAAAAGGCCTTGTCGCCCTTGGTTTTTTGCGATTTTCCGCAGGGCTCGATCCGGGCCAACCCCCGTGCTATCGTTCAAAGCGTCGGTTTCAAATGCAAGTACATTTGCTCGAACATATGCAAGAGCTGAAGATAGGCATCAGCTCGTTCAATCCGGATCGCCGAGTGTGGGCCTCTGCTGCCGAGCTCGGCCACCACGAACCCTGGAGACAGTCATGACCGATTCCACTGCCACCACAGCCGGCCGCCTGTCCGAAGCCGCGTGGCGCAAGAGCACGTTCAGCAATCCGAGCGGGAACTGTGTCGAATTGGCCGATTTGTCCAATGGCCTGGTTGCCGTGCGCAACTCGCGTGACCCCGAGGGTGCGGTGCTCGTCTACACCCGCCCCGAGATCGATGCGTTCCTGCGCGGCGCCAAGAGTGGAGAGTTCGACGATCTGGCCTGATCGGCGGTAGCATGGCATTCGGCGCGGTGTCGGTACGCGACGAGGCAGAGATTCCTGATGTTCGACCAGCTGCTCTCGATGGTTGTACCCTCATTGCCGGTGATCGTCGAGCATCGGAGTAGACCTCATGATGGCAGAGCCCGTCCGGATCGGCCGTGTGGATTCGCTTGTCGCCGAACGCGGTCCGACAGCGCTTCGGATCGCGGTCGGCGGACAGCTCCGCAAACTGCGGGAGGGCGCCGGCATCACGCGTGAGGCGGCCGGCGAGCACATCCGTGGTTCACACGCGAAGATCAGCCGACTCGAATTGGGCCGCACCGGTTTCAAGGAACGCGACGTTCGCGATCTGCTGACGCTCTACGGCGTCGAGAACGCCGAAGAGCGTGAGATGTTCCTGGATCTGGTGAGTCGCGCGAACCAGCCGGGGTGGTGGCACAGCTACAACGATCTGCTGCCCCAATGGTTCGAGACCTATCTGGGTCTGGAACACGCGTCGAAGTCGATTCGTACCTTCGAAGGTCAGCTCGTTCCCGGTCTGCTGCAGACCGAGGAGTACACCCGCTCGGTGGTGGCGCTCGGGCATGAGAACGCCGAGGCCGCTCGCCGAGTGGAACTGCGCAAGAAGCGCCAGGAAATCCTGGACCGCCCCGGAGCGCCGACGCTGTGGGCCGTCCTCGACGAAGCGGTGCTGCACCGGCCGATCGGCGGTGAGCAGGTGCTGCGCGCACAGCTCGACCATCTGGTCGCGGTCTCGATGAAACCGAACGTGACCATCCAGGTGCTGCCGTACGCGGCCGGCGGTCACGCGGCGGCGGGCAGCTCGTTCACCATGCTGCGCTTCGCCGAACCCGAACTGCCCGACATCGTGTATCTCGAACAGCTGACCAGCGCACTGTATCTGGATCGTCAGCAGGATCTGGAGCTCTACCGCCAGGTCATGGATCGGCTCAGTGTGCAGGCCGAACCGCCGGAGCGGTCGCGGGAGATGATGAAGAAGGCCGCGGCCGACCTGCCCGACCTGGCCTAGGCGCTCGCCCGGGTGGTTCGGGTCCCTGAAGACCGCAGTAGCCGTAAGACAGCAGTAGCCGCCGACCCGAAGGCCGGCGGCTACTACTTCCGTCCCGATCTATTGTTTGATGAAGCTGGATGCGATGCGCCAGAAAGCTTCCGGTTGCATCGCGTCGAAATCCCAATCGTTCACCAACGCGTGCGCGGTGGTGACGATGCGATCGATATCGAAATCATCGCGTGTGGCCGCGCCGGTGGACTCGACCGCACTGATGACGAAAGATGTTGCGGTTTCCCGCGAATAGATGTGATGCCCGGTCCGGTTCCTGTCCATCACTCCGAGCCGACCGAGACCCATTGGCTGGTTCATACGAACGCCCCTGACGCCAGGCCGCATGATTTCCTTCGGCGAAAATTGGCTTCCGGTTCACCCTGCGGCTCACGGGTAGTCCCCTGCATTGCCTTGCAGCCCGAGTCTAGGGTGGCCGCGAGATCATATGCAAGCACATCTGCAACATCGAATCCCCGGTCAGAGCGTGGTTTTCGGCTGCTGACGGGTTGCTGTGAACCGCTGCCGGAGGCCTCCCTTCGGACGGGAATCCGGGGCCGATTCCGATAGCGGGGGAGATATACCGACCGGCACGGCGGCCCGGGCGGGCGGGTGGCTTGCTGCACTGTTTCCACACGGACCGGACGGCTGGTTCTCTCGCCGAAAAAATGTGGTATTGCCGCCGGCAATCGACATGCCGATCATGATCGAACACGCTGCCGAGCGTGTCGCACGTGTCCCGCGCTGCGGCCCCGGCGTGGAACCGGTTCTCGTTGCCGTGCTATATCTGCCTGGACCAGCAAGATCAGTCGCCGACGGCGAACGCGCGCTGTCGCCGACGGCGGCCGGTGCGGTACTCGCGGGCGGTGACCCGAGGAGACAGGCACGCGCAGTGGACAGCTCGCACGGATATTTCGCGGTGGACGGCCGGGGCTTCACCCCGAACCGGATGGCGGCCAGTCAGTGGTCGGCCGATCAGGTGGTCGGACCGGCGCTGTGCGGGCTGCTGGCGCGCGCGCTCGACAACGAGCACGCCACCGACGGGTTCGTGCCGGTGCGGCTCACCGTGGACCTGTTCAAACCGGCGCGCATGCACGAGCTGTCGGTCTCGACGACCCGGGTGCGCAACGGCAAGCGCATCCGGCTCGCCGACGCGGTCGTCACCCAGGACGGCGAACCCGCGGCACGCGCCTCGGTGGTCTTCCTGCAACCGTCCGAGCAACCGCCGGGCGAAATCTGGACCCGGGACCGGCAGCCGGTGCCGCCGTCGCTCGAGGTGGCGCCGCCCTCCGATCTGCCGACCGCACCGCTGTGGCACAGCGACGATTCCGCACACTGGTCGCGGGTGCCCTCGGAACACGAGAACGGCAGTCGCAAACGCAGCTGGCAGCATCCGGTGAACGTGGTCGACGGGGAGCGGCCCTCGCCGTTCGTGGTGGCCGCGATGGCCGCCGAGCAGACCAGTATGGTGACCAACTGGTCCAGTGCGGGAGTGGGTTTCATCAACACCGATCTGACGCTTGCTCTGGTGCGGATGCCCGAGGGGGCCGACATCGGGCTCGAGGCCGATAATCACTTGAGCCGCAACGGAATCGCCGCCGGCACCGCGACCCTGTTCGATCGCCACGGCGCCTTCGGCAGCGCGATGATCACCGCGGTCTCCAACGCCGCCCGCCAGATCACCGCGAGTCACCTCGACGATGTGATCGCCGCGGCCAACGGCGCGCGCCGCTAGTCCGGCGACCCGCGCCGCTCACCGAGACGGTGGGCGGCCCACCGGCGGGCGGCGTCGCGCAGGCCGTGGGTCCACACATTGGGGCTGCGGTTGGCCGTGGCGGTCCACTCCGCGGCCAGTGCGGTGGAGAAGATGCGCAGGTCGCGCTCGGATGCGGCATGCCAGGCCGGGACCTGGGCCGCCCACGACTCGGCGGCGGCCGGATCGTGGCCGGCGAAGATGAGCCACACGATCCAGCATCCGGGGTCGATCCACGCCGCGCCCCGGGTCGCCCACGGCCAGTCCACCAGCCGGGCCTCGTCGTGATCGACGATGACGTTGCTGTAGTTCCAGTCGGTGTGCAGCAGGGCGTCACCGGCGAACACCGCGATGTCGGCGTCGTCGTCGAGATAGGCGCCCCAGCGCACCTCGGCATCCTTGAGCTCCACCTCGGCGGGCGGGTGCAGCCGGCTCAGCGCGGACATCGCGGCCGCGGTGGCGGCGAGGTCGGCGTCGACGCGATAGTCCGCGAAATGCCCCGCGATGAACTCGAATCCGAGCAGATCCCATCCGCCGGCCGCGATCTGCCACCGTAACCGCGGGCCCACCGGGGTCACGTGACGGGCCAGGGCGGCCTCGCGGTGCTGGGTCCACACCTCCGGATCTCGTTGCGGCACACCCTTGATGAAGGTCCGGCCATCGGCCGTCTCGATCACCGTCGCGAGTTGACTGCTGAAGCCGGCGATCACCGAATCGGCCCGCGCGACCCGGCCCGTCACCGCTTCGACCGCTGCCCGGGTCGCCGAGGGCAGTTGTTCCCAGTTGCGCCGGCGCGAGGAGGTCTGCGCCCGATCGACTGTCACCCTCGAAGAATTACCCCCGATGCCCTGCTCTGGCAAGGGAACTCGATCATTCCACAGCCGCTTCCGGCAGCGTTCTTTCACCTGTGTTTTCAGGTGCGGTTTTCACGCC